>NZ_CAWNNO010000061.1:0-147523 GCF_963876085.1 Synechococcus sp. BDU 130192
CCGCTGACTCTACCCTGGATGCGTCTTTGCTCTTTGTGGATTTAGACACCGGGGAATATTTAGATGTGGCTGGCGATCGCCCCCTCTCCGCCGCCAGTACGATCAAAATTCCCATTCTTGTGGCCTTCTTTGAAGCCGTTGACAGTGGCAAAGTCAACCTCGATGATTCTCTTACCCTCACTCAAGAGGTCATTGGGGGCGGATCTGGCGGCATGCAATACAAAACCCCAGGTAGTACTTACACCGCCCTCTACACCGCCACGGAAATGAGCGTCAACAGTGACAACACCGCCACAAACATGATTACCGAATTGTTGGGGGGCAATGCCGTCCTCAACGCCAAATTTCAGCAGTGGGGCATGACCCAAACCCAATTAAACAATCCCCTGCCGGATCTCGAAGGCACAAACCTCACCAGCGCTAAGGATCTTGCCCATCTCCTCGCCCGCGTTAACCAAGGCGAAATCTTGTCTGTCCGCTCCCGCGATCGCCTGTTTCGGATCATGGGAGCCACGAGTAATGATCGCCTTTTACCCCAGAGTTTGGGCCAGGGAGCCGACATTGTGCACAAAACGGGCGATATTGGCAGTATCATCGGCGATGCGGGAATTGTTGATCTGCCCAATGGCAAGCGTTACGTTGCTGCAATTTTTGTAGAGCGTCCCTACAACGACCCCAAGGGTAAAGAACTACTCCACAAAATTAGCCGTCAATTCTATGACCACATGGCTAAAAAAGAGATTATCCAAGCGCCTAGCCAACCAGCCGCCCCAGAGACCGCCCCAGCCCCAACGCCTTAACTGCGGATCTGCACGGGCATAATCAAATAAGTCATTTGCACTGCACCCAGGGGCGTAAAAATGACTGGCTGGTTATTCTCATTCAACTGCATCTTAATCTCATTACTCGGTAAAGCCTTCAGGCCATCGATGAGATACCTCACGTTAAAGGCGATCTCTAGGTCTGTCCCTGAAACCTGGGCGGGCAACGCTTCTTCACCACTGCCCACATCCTGGGCTTCCACAGCGAGGTGAAGTTTTTGTTCGGCGCTGTTGAGGCGGAATTTGACAATATTATTTTTCTGATCGGCCAGAACCGCCACCCGTTCAATGCTGCTAATCAAAGCCCGTCGCTCTAGGGTGACATCACGGCTAAACTGCCGGGGGATTAACTGATGATAGGCCGGATAAGCACCGTCTAGTTTGCGACTGGTGAGGCGCTGGTGATTGACTTCAAAAATGACTTGGCTATCGTCTAAATGCAGGGCAATTAAATCCGCTTCATTGGCGGTGGTCAACATTCGTTCTAGTTCTCGGAGCGCCCGGGCGGGAATAGTTAAAGCAAAATCTTCCAGGGTTGAGGTGGGAAGTTTACCAGTTTCGCTGGATTCTGGCTCTGGACTGACCTGATCACTGGTTTCGACGAGGGCAAGGCGGTGGCCATCGGTCGCGGCAAACTCAAGGCAATCCTGGTGATGGGTGAGATGGACGCCCGTGAGAACTTGCTTGGTTTCATCGGGGCTTGCGGCGAATAGTACACCTCCTAGGCCTTCGCTCAAGGCGATCGCCGGCAACATTAATTTTTTACCGTCCTGGATCGTCGGCAATTCTGGGAATTCCTCGGCCCCCATACCTCGAATCTGAAACCGTCCCGTAGCAGCAGTTAGGGTCGCCTGGGCATCGCCTTTCATCAAAGTATCCGACGGGCAACTCAAGGTCACTTCCCCCTCAGGCAGACGCGACACAATATCATTGAGCAACTTCGCTGGCAGGGTTAGGGTGCCCCCTTCGATGACTTGGGCCGGAAAACTCGTGCGAATGCCGAGGCTGAGATCAAAAGCGGTGAGTTGAATCTGGTGGCGGTTCGCATCCGCAGTCAACAGCACATTTCCCAAAATAGGGTGGGTAGGCCGCGAGGGCACCGCCCGACCGACGAGGGACAGTTGGCTATTTAGATCACTTTGACTGCAAACAAACTTCATGGCTTTTTCCGGAGATCTCCAAGCAGAGCAGATAGATTCTACTACAACATCCCCTGGCCGGCGGGATTTTTTCTGGGGCGGCGATGGCGCAATACCCGATCTAAAATAAACCGACCCACCAGGTTTCCTACGGTACAATGGGGAACAGTAGGGACTTTTTATTTTTCGAATTTAATCCTGCGCTAATCTCCATCGGTGAATGCCAATCACTGCCAAGAAAAGCAAAGAGTTTCGTTCCTACGCCAGTGGCTGTTGTCTTTTCTTTTTGCTGAGCTTAAGCAAACATTGCAACATTCGTCACTGGAGCCCTTAATTAAAAAAGATAGCAAGATAAAACGAGGATTCATGACAAATATTCATCAAAAAATTGAACAAGAACGTGATGCGGCTCGGGAAGCTTGTAGTACTGACTCCACTTCCGCTGAATGTGCAGCTGCTTGGGACGCCGTTGAAGAACTCCAGGCGGAAGCCGCCCACCAACGGGAAAAAGAGCCGGAAAAAAGTCCCCTAGAAAAGTTTTGTGATGATAACCCCGACGCGGATGAATGCCGTCTTTATGAAGACTAATTTTGTCGGCGATCGCCTTTATTTCTGTTAAAAAAATTAATTGATGCGCTTTTGGTCATTGATCTTGGCTTCGGTAAGGTCAAAAAACGTGCTAGAAGCTAATCCCCAAAGCAGTGGTTTCTCTCCGTAGTGCCACTGCTTTGACTTGTGTATACTGTGAAAAATCAATCTTAATTTGTCTCAAACCCCACATAAACCATGGATGAAACGTTACTACAGCAATTGGCCTGGATGGACTACCGTTTGGCGGTCATTTTTACGGTGATGGTGCCGATTGCACTGTTGATCTGGAGTTTCGTCGCGAAGGTGGAATCGATGCAGCGGCTCCTGGGCATTTACTGGAAAGTGGCCAGCTTGTTAATGGTGACGGTGTATCTGTTGATTCCCAGTTGGTCAGTGGGCTATCTGACAGGGCTGTTGTCACGGATTTTGATCCCCATTGGGTTATGGTTTTGGATTGATCTCAATGAAGAAATTCGCGATCAGCCGGGTAGTCGTCTGAAATTGGCGTTTACGGCTTGGCGTTGGGCGGTGACAGTTTACTGCGCGCTCGGGGCGATCGCCAATCTACCATTTTTGGGCTGTGCCTTTTCGACGGCGATGCGCCAAGGAACCTATTGCCAAGTGTGGCTAGAAGCACCCAGCCGTTACCAACAAATTTTGCACGCCAACTCGACACCCGGTTTTCTCGGCTTCTTAGGAATTGTCGGCTTGGTGATTTATGTCGTGTATTTACTGACGTTTTTGGTGTTCCGTTTGGGACGTCAGGGCCGCATTGCCATCGAAGAATAATGAAAAAAACCCCGTAAAAAACTTTTTTTGAGAAAAATCTAGGCTTAGGGGTTGCCAATTTAAAATTGCTTTGCTAAATTAGAACTTGTGCGCAAAACGCCAGGATAGCTCAGTTGGTAGAGCAGAGGACTGAAAATCCTCGTGTCGGCGGTTCAATTCCGCCTCCCGGCACTGCATAAAGAGAGTTCACCTCGGTGGGCTCTTTTTTTGTTTGAAAAATATTTTTAGAATCAAGTTGTTTCCGCCACAAAGAAACCCAACCGGGCTAGGCTGGGTTTGAATGCAGATTGTATTTTTAGGGAATTTGTATGGGCGTACTTATGATCCTGGGGCTTTTGCTCCTAATTCTCCTCGGCGGGCTAATCCTGGGTTTGGGCAATGATTAGGCGGGGACTTCCACCTTTGCTTCACCACCGAGGGCAAAGGCTTCATGGACGAGTTTCAGGGCGGCCTGGCCTTGGGTTTCCGGGACAACGCAGCTAATTTTAATCTCAGAAGTGGTAATCATCTGAATGTTAATTTTTGCCGTAGCGAGGGCTTGGAAGAAACGAGCCGCAACCCCTGGTGCGCCAATCATCCCAGAACCGACAATACTGACTTTGGCGATCGCCGGATCTACTTCGATTTCCCCAAAGTTTAGCTGTTCCGCCATGCTAGAGAGGGCGAGGCGAGCCGCTTCAGCATCCCCCTGGGCGACGGTAAAGGCAATGTCACGGGTTTTGATCCCATTGAGGACACGGCACCGTTGGGATTGGATAATCATATCGACGCTGATGTTTTGGTGGGCCAACAGCGAAAAAATTTGGGCAGCCATACCGGGGCTATCCGGCACGTGACGAATGGCCAGTTGCGCTTGTTTGAGGTCAAGGGCGACACCCCGGACGGGGGGGTGATCTTTGGGATTGAGAGCCGCTGGGGTCGCATTCATCGGGGAAGAGGCAATGTCAAAAACATCGCAGAGGGTGGCGATCGCCCGGTCACAATCCGTCTGCTGGATAACGCAACTCACCTTCACTTCCGAAGTGGAAATCATCTCGATATTAATCCCTGCATCGGCTAGGCTTTGGAACATGGTGGCGGCAATTCCGGGACGGCCAATCATCCCAGCCCCAGAGATGGTGATTTTGGCAATGTCATTGGCGCTCATCACCGCAACATCGCTTAAATCTTGGTCTGTGCCAGCGCAGAGGGTGGGGGCAATAGCTTCGGTGATCGCCTGGGCCTGGGTGGCGGCATTTTCGGTCACGGTAAAGGCAATATCATTACTGTTGCCATCGTGGATCGACTGGATAATTAAATCCACATCGACATTGTGGGTGGCGATTTCCCCAAATAATTTGGCGGCGACGCCGGGGCGATCAGGGATGTGCAGCATCGCAATACGGGCCTGGTTGGTATCAAACTCCACCGCATCGACGGCCTTGGCAATTTCGAGGTTAATCAAGGGGCGATCGCTCACCGGGGCAGAGGTCACCCAAGTCCCCGGATCCTCCGTCCAACTGGAACGCACCACCAAAGGCACCCCATAATTTTTCGCAATTTCGACAGCACGGGGATGGAGCACCTTCGCCCCTAAACTGGCAAGCTCTAGCATTTCATCGGATGTGACTTCGGCCATCAGTTGCGCTTCGGGGACGATACGCGGGTCGGTGGTTAAAATTCCTGGCACATCGGTATAAATTTCACAGCAGGAGGCCTTGAGGGCGGCGGCGATCGCCACCGCAGAAGTATCCGATCCGCCCCGACCCAGGGTAGTAATTTCTAGATCTTCGGTTTTGGAAATGCCCTGGAAACCCGCCACGACGATCACCTCTCCCTTTTGCAGGTGTCGTTGGAGGCGGTCGGTTTTAATTTCGAGGATGCGGGCACGGCTATGTTCCGCTTCAGTAACGATTCCCACCTGAGCACCAGTGAGAGAAATTGCCGGTTGTCCCAGTTCCTGGAGGGCCATACTGAGCAGAGAAATCGAGACCTGTTCCCCCGTGGAGAGGAGCATATCCATTTCCCGCCGGTTGGGATTGGTGCTGATTTCGTGGGCCAATTTCACCAAACCATCGGTGGTTTTTCCCATGGCAGAGACCACCACGACAATTTGATTGCCCGCCTGGGCCCGTTGCTGTACCCGTTTGGCCACCGCTTGGATTCTTTCTACCGAGCCGACGGAGGTACCGCCATATTTTTGAACGATCATTGCCATGGAACCTGCCTCACTCTCCCGAACTTAAAACACAATTCGCTTTCCATAGATGTTTTGGAAAATCGGTGATCCACTCTAGCAAATCCTACCGACTTTTCTGATCGATCTTTCACATTCCGTTGTGTGGTGCCGTCATCTCTGTTACGTTCAGGGGCAATTTTTTCCCCCAAGATTTACGATGGATTATCGTTCACCAAAGCCACGGCATCGAGAAAATTTCAGGCGATCGCCATAGCATAAATTCCCTGGGAAAAACGGAAAAAAACGTTAAGTGACTTGTCTTTCCGCACCATTTACCCCATAATGGGTCACTCGATGGTGCTATACATTCTGTAACGTTCACGGTAAAGTAAAAATTCCAGAGCAACCGCACGATGTGAAGTATGCCACCACTGCTCCTGTGACAGACAAACCGATCAGTTTTCACCGAAGGCCCTAGGGCACAACAACACTGGATGATCAGTCTTTTTACAGTTAAATTTTTTTGTATTCAAGGTCAAAGGCGATCGCCACATTATCAGCACTTGATCCCTGGACGAGTTTGTCCCCAAACCAGTTTTTCATCTAACCCAACCAACATCTAGGAGGTTCCCTATGTCCGTACGTTTGTATGTCGGCAATCTGCCCAAAGACGTCGTCGAAAAACAAGCCCTGGTTGATTTCTTTGCTGAAGCAGGCGAAAACGCAACCACCAAAGTGATCAAAGACCGGAAAACAGGCAAATGCCGTGGTTTCGCCTTCGTTACCGTCCCCACCGACGAAGAAGCCGATGCTTTCATCGAAAAGTACAATGGCCAATCCTTCATGGACAGTCCCCTCAAAATTGAGAAGGCTCTCCCCCGTAGCAAAGGCGATGACAAACCCGCCGAAGCCAGTAACGCCAAAGGCGGCAAGCGCAAGCGCAGTGGTGGTAGTAGCAAGAAGCAATCCAGCTATGGCGATGCAACTTCCGCTCAACCCGACCCCCGCTGGGCCAGTGAACTGGAGAAGCTCAAAGATATGCTCCAACAGCAAACTGCTAACGTTTAGGCCTTGGGTCATTGATTTTCCTGCTGCAGATCGTGTGGCAGGATTTGTTTTGTTTACGCCAAAAAATTTTTCAGTATTAATTTTTTTATTCAACTTTTTTTTCGGAGGGATACACAATGGATGCCGTCACAGTCATGAAACAGGAAGTGGGCAAAGCCGCTGCTGCCCTAGTCCAGTCCAACTCAGTGGTTGGTTTAGGCACTGGGTCAACAACGGCCTATGCCATTCAATACATTGGTGAGCGTTTAGCCGCAGGTGAACTGGAGAATATTGTCGGGATTCCCACCTCCTTCCAGGCAGAAGTTCTCGCAAAACAGTACAAAATTCCCCTAAGCAGTTTGGATGCCGTCGATCACATTGATGTGGCCATTGATGGGGCCGATGAGGTCGATCCCCAGAAAAATTTAATTAAAGGGGGCGGTGCGGCCCACACCCGGGAAAAAGTTGTGGATGCCCTCGCCAACAAATTTGTCGTCGTGGTAGATAGCGGCAAGCTGGTTGATCGCTTGGGTTCAACCTTTTTATTACCCGTGGAAGTTATTCCCATGGCCATTACGCCAGTGATGCGTCAACTAGAAGCATTAGGTGGTAAACCAGAACTCCGAATGGGAGTCAAAAAAGCTGGCCCTGTAGTCACCGATGAAGGAAATTTAGTCGTGGATCTTAAATTTACAGGGATTGACGACCCAGCAACCCTAGAGCAAAAGATTAATAATATCCCTGGCGTCCTGGAAAATGGTCTGTTTGTTGGGGTGGCTGATGTGATTTTGGTCGGCGAAATTATTGATGGACAACCCCGCGTCCGGGAAATTCAATAGTGTTTTTTTGTTGAACAGGTGAGCCTGGGCCTCCTCATTGCAGGGGGTTTTTGTCTTGTTATGTCTGGCTCAAGAGGGTGATGGCCCGCCGGATCCATTCATCGGCATTGTCATTTTGCAACAGAATCGAGTCTTGGCTGAGGGTGGCGATCGCCCCACGGATTTCGGTTTCTTGGTATCCCAAGGCCAACAAGGTTAATTCCAAATCTTCGTGGACAGCGGCATTGGGTTGAACGGCTGTGTCGGGGAGCGAAAATTGATCTCGCCATTGGCTGAGTTTGCTGCGCAGTTCGAGGGCAAGCCGTTCGGCGGTTTTTTTGCCAATGCCCGGCGCTTTGGCTAGCTGGCGATGATCGGCGGTGACAATGGCCTGTACCAATTCCGGCAAGGTTAGGGTATCGAGGAGGGCGATCGCCCCTTGGGCACCAATGCCACTGACACTTATCAATTGACGAAACAGATCCCGCGCGGCACCGCTGGCAAAGCCGTAGAGATAGGTGCCGTCCTCCCGTTGCTGGCTGTGGACAAAAATGTGTTGGGGCTGGCCGATTGCCGCTGCCAACTCCTGGGCGAGGCGTCCTGGCACTTGGATCTCGTAGCCAATGTCCCTTACTTCGAGAATTAGAAAAAAACGCCCCTGCAAATTCCGGTGGATGGCGATCGCCTCTCCCTTAAGATAACTAAACATGAAATCCCCTCTGCCTAATGCCTGCGATCTTCCCATTGCCTCTGACATTCCAGCAAGTCCCAGTGGCGATCGCTATTTTCATTTTCAATCAGTACGTTTAGACTATTAAGAAAGCGTTTCCTTACGCCCCACTTCCTCCCCAACCATGGCCGATTCAACTCCCGCTTTTCCCGGTAACGCCCTTCCGCCCCAAAATATCGAAGCCGAAGAATTTATTCTGGGGGGGATTTTAATGGACCCAGAGGCCATGGGTCGGGTAGTGGATGTCCTGGTGATTAATGCCTTTTATGTCCAGGCCCACCGGGATATTTATCAAGGTTTGTTGGTGCTCCATAACCAAGGCAAACCGACGGATTTATTGGCCCTGAGTACCTGGCTCCAGGACAACGAACGTCTCGAAAAAGTCGGCGGTATTCCCAAGCTTTCCCAATTGGTGGATCGCACCGTCTCCGCTGTGAATATTGACCACTATGCGGAACTGGTCATGGATAAATACGTGCGGCGACAACTCATTGCTGGGGGCCATGAAATTATTGATCTAGGCTATGACACCGTTAAAACTCTACCCGATGTCCTCGATGAATCCGAGCAAAAAATCTTTCGGCTCACCCAGACCCGTCCCCAGGATGGCCTAACCGCCATTGCCGAAACCATTGCCGAAGCCTTTAGCAACATCGAAGAACGCCAGGCCAAGCAGCAGGAAAAAGAGATGCTGTCGGGGCTTTCGAGTGGGTTTTATGATCTCGATGCGATGACCAATGGCTTCCAACGCTCTGATCTGGTGATTATTGCCGGACGTCCCGCCATGGGGAAAACCAGTTTTTCGCTCAATGTGGCCACCAATATTGCCAAAAAAGAGCGGCTTCCCGTGGCAATTTTTAGTTTAGAAATGTCGAAGGAGCAATTGGTGCAGCGCCTTTTGGCTGGGGAGGCTCAGATTGAAAGTAATCGTCTCCGGGCCGGACGCCTCGATGAAGTTGATATGCGCCCCCTCCTCAAAGCGGTGGAATTTTTGTCGGATGTGCCTTTATTTATCGATGATACGGCGAATATCACGGTAGGTCAGATGCGATCGCAGGCGCGGAAACTCCAGGCAGAACAGGGGGGAAAGTTAGGGCTAATCCTCATTGACTATCTGCAACTCATGGAAGGCCGTGGTGACAATCGTGTCCAAGAACTCTCAAAAATTACGCGATCGCTCAAAGGGCTCGCCAGGGAATTAGATGTACCCATTTTTGCCCTATCCCAGTTAAGTCGAGGGGTTGAGGCCCGCAACAGCAAACGCCCGATGATGTCTGACCTGCGCGAATCAGGTTCCATCGAGCAGGATGCCGACCTGGTTTTAATGCTCTACCGCGACAGTTATTACAATCCAGATACCCCGGAGCGAGATATTGCCGAGGTGATTATTGCGAAACACCGTAATGGCCCCACCGGGACGGTTAAGCTGATTTTCCAGCCGGAGCTAACAAAGTTTTTGAATCTGGCCCAGAGTCCCAGCCCCTATGCAGAAACCTATTAAAATTCAACAAAATCTGCGTGGCTATGATTTGTTTTATTTATCAATAGCGGTCATATTTGCCTGGATTTTGGGAATCAGAGCTTCTTTTTGAAGAGATTCTAATTTTTTAAAACGCAAATGCTAAGATGCTGCTAGCATCAAGGCCAAAGCTTGATCAAAATTCTCCAAAAAATTGTGGTGAATTTCGGTCTTGAAATTTTTTACATCTTAATGATTTGGGCGATCGCCTCGATCCATTCCCAGCGCATCTACTGTCATTTAAACATCAGCAAAATAATCGATCATTTTTTCTAAAAAGGCTTGTTATAAGCATTATCAATCAAAGAAAAATGCTTCGATAACTTCAGGTTACGCGATTTCTTGTTTTTTAGTGTTGGATCCTGTGTTCATGTACGGCTTCTCCCCTCCACAATCACCCCGGCAACAGACCCCCATTTCTCTTCAGAAACGTCGCCATAAGCAAGATCAAAAAAGCGCTGGTCCATCAATAGCAGCAAATAAGCAGCATCGGTTCGCTTGCTGGGAATTGGCAGCGCAGATTTCTGTAAATTGTCTCCTTGGTGGGGTGGCGATCGCCTCCATTGCCCAATTGTTACCAGCCCAACTATCCCAACAGCAACAGTTATCCGTTCTCAAGGGTGAAGTCACCGAAGCAGAACAACGGGTCGCCAAACTACGCCAAGAATTTAACCGTCACTTCGATGCCTACGGGAGCCATCGACTAATGCAGGAGTACACCATAAAAGTCGATCCCAAACAACAGCGCATTATCTGGGTAGATCCGGCCCAGGCTCAAAATAGCGAAAATTAATTTTTCTAAGAGCTTGGCTATCAGCTAAACATTTTCTCGAATTTTTTTAATGCTCTAAATCCGTAAACAAAAAAGGGAGTCATCATGGCTCCCTTTCGTGTATTTCTCTGAATTTAAATGCTTACAAGAGACTTAGAGCAAATCCCAAATCCTTTTCCTGCATTAGGAAGCAAGGGATGCTGTGGGACGACGACGACGGCGCTGGGTTCTAACGGCAGTCTGTTCGCTGACCTGCATCAAAAAGACCACCAGGGGTTCCCCTTGTAATTCTCGACGGGCAAGGCGTTGCAGGGATGCTTCGATTTCTAGGCGAATATCAGTCCAGTCAATGTCTTCGTTGCTGCGCTTGCCATGCTCTTTATATTCTGCGAGGCGATCCTCCAACACATTTTCGACATTCCGCTGGATTAACTGGTGGAGTAACTTATTGTTCGCTGCGGTAACTACACCCCGGAGATGAATTTCTGGCGGCGCAATTAGATTACCGTCTTGGGCGATCGCCACGGCCACCGTAATCACCCCTTCCTCGGCCAACTGTTGCCGTTCCTGGAGTACCGAATCATGGACAATACCAGAACGGTCTACTAATTCAATTCCCGAAGGCACTTTCCCGGTAACACCAATGGAATTTTCTGTGAGTTCCACAATGTCACCGTTATCGATAATCACAATATTTTCTTCCGGTACCCCCATCGATTGGGCCGTTTGGGCGTGCTTCACCAACATCCGGTGTTCCCCGTGGAACGGAATAAAGAACTTCGGCTTCGTCAAGGCCAACATCAACTTGTGATCATCTTGGGCGCCGTGACCAGAAACGTGGATTCCTTCCCCTTTACCGTAGATGACTTTCGCGCCGCGCATCATCAGACGATCAATGGTATTGACCACGGCGATCGTATTCCCAGGGATCGGATTGGCCGAAAAGACCACCGTATCCCCTTCCTTAATTTTGATGTGGCGGTGGGCATCGTGGGAGATCCGTGTCATGGCCGATAAGGTCTCACCTTGGGAGCCCGTTGTCAGGATCAAAACATCCTCATCCTTCATGCTTTTCAGCTGCCGCAGGGGAATAAACAGCTCATCCAAACATTTCATGTAGCCTAAATTGCGGGCATGGGAAATGACGTTTAGCATGGAACGGCCCACCACAGCCACCTTACGATTGTGTTTTTGCGCCAGTTCTAAAATAATGCTGACCCGGTGGACAGAAGAGGCAAAGGTCGTCACAAAGAGTCGTCCTTGGGCCTGACCAAAGATTCTGTCTAAATTCGGCTTCACTGAGGCTTCCGAAGGGGTGCGACCGGGAACTTCGGCGTTCGTCGAATCACTTAAAAGACAGAGAACACCTTTTTCGCCATGCTCAGCGAGCCGCTGAAAATCAAACTGTTCACCGTCAACAGGGGTAAAGTCTACTTTGAAGTCCCCTGTGTGAATGATCACCCCAATGGGCGTGTGGATCGCCACGGTAAAGCTATCGGCAATGGAGTGAGTATTGCGGATGTATTCTACGAGGAAATTTTTACCAATGCGCACCATGTCCCGTGGCATGACGCTGTGGAGTTTGGTGCGATCGCTTACGCCTGCTTCATCTAGTTTGTCGGACAACAGAGACATGGCTAGGCGGGGGCCATAGATGACGGGAATATCAAACTGCTTGAGGTGATGGGAAATACCACCAATGTGATCTTCGTGGCCGTGGGTGACAATCATCCCCTTAATTTTGTGGCGGTTTTCCCGGAGATAGGTTGTATCTGGCAGAACAATGTTGACCCCGTGCATCCCATCCGTCGGAAAGGCTAGTCCCGCATCAAGCAGCACGATTTCATCGTCATATTCAAAAACACAGGTGTTTTTACCAATTTCGTGGAGACCACCCAGGGGAATAATTTTAATACTGTCCTGGGGGTTGAGATTTTCTGGCTTGGTCGTTTGTTTTTGGCTGGTGCGGGTTCTTCTACGGGTTGTGGGTTGGGGTTTGCTCTTGTTCATAAAACTCCTTAGATTTGCTTGTGGTTAAAACTAGAGAAAAGGTTGAAATAGAAAACTTTTAGGCTGGTATTTAAAGACCAACGGCTAGATATGACCAGCGATCAATCGGGTGCTGGTAATTGGCGCAATACTGTTCAGTTGTCAAAAGCCATGGCAGTGGGCTGTTCGTCCCATGCTCTGTTTTAGAGGAGGGACAGATCCTTCAATACCTGGGTGAGTTGTTTTGTGCGATCAGGGCTGAGGGGACAGAGGGGCGGACGAAAGCTACCTAAACGCCATCCCTGAAGAATGAGAGCGGTTTTCACGGGGAGGGGGTTGGTATCACAGAATAGGACACGGAATAGGGGGAAAAGCTTTAGGTGGAGGGCGATCGCCTCCTGGGTACGGCCAGCAAGAAAGGCTTGGATCATCGCCTGCATCTGCGGCCCGACAAGGTGACTGGCCACGCTCACAACGCCCTGGGCTCCTACACTCATCAAAGGTAGAGTTAGACTATCATCCCCTGAGTAAATTTCAAAGGTAGAATCTACACCACAACGAATTTGGGCGGCCTGGTCGAGGTTCCCGCTGGCTTCTTTGATGGCCACGATGTTGTCCACTGTGGCGAGGCGAATCACGGTTTCGGGCAACAGATTACAACTGGTGCGCCCCGGCACGTTGTAAAGCATCAATGGGATATCAGGGCAGGCCTCGGCGATCGCCTTGAAATGCTGATAAAGTCCTTCTTGGGGAGGCTTATTGTAATAAGGAACAACTTGCAGCGAACCGTCTAAGTTCAGTTTAGCGGCTTTTTGGGTGGCGGCGATCGCCTCACTGGTGGAATTAGAACCCGTACCCGCGATTACCTTAGCCCGTCCAGTGGCAGCATTTTGCACAGCCCGGAATAGCTCATACTCCTCATCCCAAGTCAGGGTGGGTGATTCTCCGGTGGTGCCGCAGACAACAAGGGCGTCACTCCCCTGGTCAATGAGATGGGCCGCTAATTTTTCCGCCATCGCGTAATCCACCTGCCCCTCTTCCGTAAAAGGGGTCACCATTGCGGTGATCACTCGACCAAATCTTGTACTTGTCATAAACGAATCGACACAACACACATAAATCTTACTGGACTAGACCGCCGTTGCGATCGCCGCTGGTTGGAGCCAATCTTTTTCCCAAAGCAGTTCCGCAATCTGGACGGCATTAAGGGCTGCTCCTTTCCGAATCTGATCGCCACAGAGCCACAATTCCAGGCCATTATCTTGGGAAATATCCCGGCGAATACGACCCACCAGCACCGGATCTTTCCCCGTTGCATCCATGGGCATCGGGAAATAATTGTTTTCCCAATCCTCTACTACGGTAACACCAGGGGCCGTGGTGAGGATGTCTTTGGCTTGGTCTGGCTCAAAGGGCTGCGCAAACTCTAGGTTAACCGCTTCAGAATGGGCCCGCAGCACCGGCACCCGGACACAGGTGGCACTAATCCGCAGATCAGGCGTCCCAAAGATCTTCCGGGTTTCGTTCACCATTTTCATCTCCTCTTGGCAATAGCCCGCGTCATCGATGGGGGTATTGTGGGGAAAAAGATTAAAGGCGAGGGGATAGGGGAAAGATTCTGTGGGGGGTTCTTCACCCGCCAAGATCGCCTGGGTCTGCTGCTTGACTTCTTCCATGGCCCTAGCCCCGGCACCACTGGCAGATTGATAGGTAGAAACCACAATCCGCTGGATGGGTTGTACTTGATGGAGGGGATAAATTGCCACCCCCATGAGAATGGTTGTGCAGTTGGGGTTCGCGATGATGCCCTGGTGTTGTTGGGCTGCCGCTGGGTTAATTTCTGGCACCACGAGGGGCACATCAGGATCCATGCGGAAGGCGCTGGAGTTGTCGATCATCACAGCACCGGCTTCGACGATCGCCTTGGCCCATTTTTTCGAGGTGCTTCCCCCGGCGGAGGCGAGGACAATATCGATCCCTTCAAAGGCTTCTGGGCTGACGGCTTCGACGGTAATGGGTTGGCCTTTAAAGGTGAGGGTTTTCCCGGCAGAACGGGGCGAGGCCAAAAGTTTTAGGTTGTTTAGGGGGAAATCCCGTTCTTCTAACAACTGTAAGAGTTCTGCGCCAACGGCTCCGGTAGCACCAAGAATGGCGACATTGACTAATTTTGACAAAGAATAAACCTCCTAATGACTTTGGGTTAAGGGTAATGAAATTAAAAAGTAAAAATCTGGTTGGGGCGATCGCCTAGGGGGAATTTTTCACTGTGGCGGGGCTGGCTTGATCACCCCAGTGGCGAGGGTTTGGCTAGGATAAGCAGGGCCGCTTTTGTCGTTCTGTGCTGGGGCATCCCTTTCGCAAGACTTTGTATATCGAAGCTCTAATTATACTATTATCAGATAGGTTAACCCCTTGTAAAAACGCAATAGACCGACCCAAACATATTCTGGGTAATCCTGCGTTTGGGTTACTGACCTTAGGATATCATGGAGCGCTCAATTCAGACCCCTAAAGGGGCGATCGCCAACGAACAGAACTATCCTAAGACCCTTAGTTGTAACTTATATATTAGAACCTTTAAACATCGATGAAAGTTATCCAGGAAAAGCTTCCTGCCAGCCAAGTTGGGCTAGAAATCGAAGTCCCCGCTGACGTCACCCAAAAAGCCTATGATGACACAGTGCGGAAACTCGCCCGTACCGTGAACCTCCCTGGTTTCCGGAAAGGGAAAGTTCCCAAGCAGATTTTGATCCAACGGTTAGGCCCCAATCGCATTAAGGCGTCTGTCCTTGAGGATTTGATCGACGACAGCTTAAAAGCAGCGATCGCCCAAGAAAACATTGAGGCCCTAGGAAATTTCCAACTCAAATCTTCCTTCGATGACCTGATCAGCGCCTACAAACCCGGTGAAGCCTTCACTTTCAAGGCCGCTGTGGATGTCCCCGCCACCGTCAGCCTCAACAGCTACAAAGGCCTCAGCTTCAAGGCCGAAAAGAGCGAATATGACCCGGCGGATCTCGATGAATTTCTCACTCAAAAACAACGCGAGCTTGCTACCCTTGTCCCCGTCGAAGACCGGGCCGCCCAAATGGGAGATGTGGCGATCGCCGATTACGAAGGTCGCTATGTGAACGACGCTGGTGAAGAAGAAGCAGACATTATCCCCGGCACCCAAGCCGAAGACTTTTCCCTCGACCTCGAAGAAGGCAAATTTATCCCAGGCTTTGTGGATGGTTTTGTCGGCATGAAACCCGAAGAAACCAAGAAATTCACCGTTACCTTCCCCGAAGACTACGGCAACGAAGAAATGGCCGCGAAACAAGTCTCCTTCACCGTCACCCTCAAGGAACTCAAGAGCCGCGAACTACCGGAACTCGATGATGAGTTTGCCAGCGAAGCCACCAACGAAGAATTTGAAACCCTCGCGGCTTGGCAAGAAAGTCTAGAAGCTCAGCTAAAAGAAAACGCCGAAATCAGCACCAAAAACAGCGTGCGTCGTTATCTGCTAGAGCAACTCGCTGCCAACAACAGCGCCGAACTGCCAGAAGTGAGCGTCAACGAAGAAATTACCGCAGTTCTCACCCAGCAGATGATGGAATTCAGCCGCATGGGTATTGATGTGAATCGCATCTTTACCAAGGATATGATTCCTAAACTGCGGGAAACGGCTCGCCCAGAAGCAGAACAACGGCTCAGCAACTCCTTGATTCTCACGGAAATTGCCAAGGTCGAGAAGATCGAAATTGATACCGACAAATTTAACGAGCGCCTAGAGGAAGCCAAGGCAGAACTCCAGGAAGGCTTTGATGAAGAGCGTCTCCAGGAAGCCATCAAAGAAGAGTTGACCATTGATGCCACCCTCGATTGGCTCGAAGAGCAGTCTGAGATTGAATTTGTCCCTGCCGGCACCCTCGAAGCAGAAGAGGCTGAAGCAGCAGACGGAGAAGAATAGAGCTTTAGACGCTTACGTTTAAACTCTAAAACTAATTGCGAAAAGACCCCAAGTGGGGTCTTTTTTGTTGGTATCTCAGGTTTTCAAGCTATCCCATCACACCCTTTATGCCGACAGGGTTAAAATTTCTGGCCCTTCTGGGGTGATCGCAATCGTATGTTCAAACTGGGCCGAGAGCTTACCGTCCTTGGTTACTGCCGTCCAACCATCACCGAGTAGCTGGCTCTCATAGGTGCCTTCATTGATCATTGGTTCGATGGTAAAAACCATCCCCGGACGAATTTTGGTGCCCTTGCCGCGTTTGCCGTAGTGGGGAACCTGGGGCTCTGTGTGGAAGACATTACTAATGCCATGGCCGACAAAATCACGCACGACTGAATAGCCTTGGGATTCGGCATATTCTTGGATCGCCGCCCCAATATCACCGATGCGACCGTTGGGTTGAGCCGCTTCAATGCCGATGTACAAACATTTTTCCGTTACTTCGACTAATTTTTTAACCCTGGGTGCTGGGGTGCCCACAAAAAAAGTCCGGGACGTATCACCATGGTAGCCATCGAGGATGGGGGTCACATCGATATTGATGATGTCGCCGTCTTTGAGCACTTTTTTCTTACTGGGAATGCCGTGACAAATTACTTCATTGACACTGGTACAAATGGATTTTGGGTAAGGATTGCTCTTGCCATAACCGAGGGGGGCGCTTTTTGCACCGTGTTTTTGGGTCCATTCCTCCGCCGCATCGTTCAATTCGAGGGTCGTCACTCCCGGCTTAACTAGAGGCCCTAGATAATCAAGGAGTTGCGCCGCTAGCCGTCCCGCATTGCGCATTTTTTCAATTTCTCGTTTTGATAGCAGAACGATGCCTTTACCCATGGGAGTTTATTGCTTGTAAGACCAACAGAATTATCAGAGGTTTATTGTAACAGCCCCAAAAGCCTTCGGCGAATCATTGCTGCGCCTGTCAAGTCCCCAGGGAGGGCGACTGAGATCCTCGGCGATCGCCAAAATTTCGACACAATGATCAGCAGAGTTTGCCGAAATCAAAGATGTCGGTTGGCTGTTTTTCCTATAAGTTATTAAAAATTTCTGAGGAGCCTGCCCAGCAAAAGTTCAGTTGACAACAATCTCCTATAATACGAAGTCTGCAGTATGCATTAACACATATTCTTAACTTTGTAATTTCCGTCGGAGAATTGTCCTATGGCTCGCATGTATTATGATGCGGACGCAAACTTAGATCTGTTAAACGGCAAAACCGTTGCCATCATCGGCTATGGTTCCCAGGGCCATGCCCATGCCCTCAACCTCAAAGACAGTGGGATTAACGTCGTTATCGGCCTGTATGCCGGAAGTAAGTCCACAGCCAAAGCCGAAGCAGAAGGTCTAAAGGTTTTACCTGTTGCGGAAGCAGCAAAAGTGGCGGACTGGATCATGATTTTGTTACCCGACGATGTCCAAAAATCTGTCTACACCAAAGATATTCTCCCCAACCTCCAAGCGGGCAATGTACTTTCCTTTGCCCACGGCTTTAATATCAACTTCGGCCAAATCGTTCCTCCCGCTGATGTAGACGTTGTAATGGTTGCCCCTAAAGGCCCTGGTCACCTCGTGCGCCGTACCTATGAACAAGGTCAAGGGGTGCCAGCATTATTCGCAGTTTACCAAGACGCCACAGGTCAAGCCCGTGATTTGGCGATGGCCTACGCAAAAGGCATCGGCGGTACTCGCGGTGGCATCCTTGAAACCACATTCCGAGAAGAAACTGAAACGGATCTATTCGGTGAACAGGCGGTTCTCTGCGGTGGTCTGAGTGCTCTGATTAAAGCTGGTTTTGAAACCCTCGTCGAAGCGGGTTACCAGCCGGAGTTGGCCTATTTTGAGTGCCTCCATGAAGTGAAGCTCATTGTTGACCTCGTTGTGGAAGGTGGTCTGGCGAAAATGCGAGATAGCATTTCTACCACCGCTGAGTATGGTGATTATGTCAGCGGGCCACGGGTGATCACTGCTGAAACGAAAGCAGCGATGAAGGAAATTCTGACGGAAATTCAAACGGGTGAGTTTGCACGGAATTTCATCCTCGAAAATCAGTCGGGTCAAGCGCAATTTACGGCAATTCGTCGCCGTGAAGCAGAACATCCCATTGAAGTTGTGGGTAAGGATCTGCGGGCAATGTTTAGCTGGTTGAAGGAAAGCTAATCGAGAAATTAGATTGATTTAATATCTAACAACAATATTAAGTTAAACCGATTAGGTGAGAGTCAGTGATTCTCACCTTTTTTCTTAATTGGGCGGTTTCACTTGGGCAATGTGGGCAGCGCAAATATATTGGGTGGGAATCGTCTGAATTTTTCGAGCTTGAAAAACAGCCTTTAGTTCATCGAAGAGTTGCCTGCGAACGGTGGAATCTAGGGCAATGTAGGGAGAAAGAGTTGTGAGTAATTTGAGGTAATCGTTGGGGGAATAATCTTTGGTTTCAATGATCTGGGTTAGTTCTAAGTTTTGAAAACAATTTGAATCAAGCAAACCCTGGCTAATATTTTTGAGATTTTGTTCCTGGACAGCGATATTTTCAAAGCTGGCAAAGCTGGGCATATATTTTTCATAGAGAGGCAAGAGATCCTGAAAAATGGTGGGATCCGGTTGGGGCACGGTATTCCAAAGCAGAACTATGTTCCCCTGGGGATTGAGTAAACTGGCGATCGCCTGGCATCTGGTGTCTGGTTGTAGCCAGTGAAAAGAAGTACTGGCAAGGATGGTATCGAATTTTTCTAGGGTCGGTTCCCATTCTTCAAAGGTGGTATTAATAATTTGAATTGGGTAATGTTGGAAGCGTTGGGCGGCAAATTCACAGGCTCGTGGGTTCGGCTCTAGACAGATTAATGAAAAACCCCGTTGGGCAAAATGTTGCGTTGCATTGCCTGGGCCGCTGCCAATTTCTAGAATGACACTTTCCGGCTTAATTTTTTCGCAGATTAAATCAATAATTTCCGGCACATAGGGGGCACGATATTGGTCATAGGCTTGGGTTGCCTCTGCATACCAATGTTGCCGAGCTTCGATGGGTTGAGCATAAATTTTTTGAAAAAAGGCGTCAAAATTTTTCATATTTTATAAGTTTAAAAGGGCAATATTTTTGAATAATTCAATATCAGTTATTTTCTTGATGATTAAAATTAAGGAAGTAAAAAACCAACCTCCTTTTTACAATAAAACAAATCCCTGGGGTGATGAAATGGCGGGATTATGGGAAGATCATCATAGTCGATTACTCCTTGAATTGTTCCGTAAGTATTAATGACAACGCCGCTGCTGCTCCTAATTGATGGTCACTCCCTCGCCTTTCGCTGCTACTACGCCTTTGCCAAGTCTAGACAAGGGGCGCTGCGGACTTCAACGGGAATTCCGACGAGTATTTGCTTTGGCTTTCTCAATGCCCTTGTGCAGGTGATCGAACGCCAAAAACCCGATGCGGTGGCGATCGCCTTTGACCGACCTGAACCCACCTTTCGCCACACCGCCGACGAGAACTACAAGGCCCAACGTAAGCCTGCCCCAGACGATTTCCGGCCCGATTTTGAAAATCTCCTCGACCTGCTCGATAGCTTAAATGTGTCCCGGGTGACTGCCGTGGGTTACGAAGCCGATGATGTGCTCGCCACCCTCGCCCGACAAGCCAGTGAAGCAGGCCAACAAGTAAAAATTTTGACAGGCGATCGCGATCTTTTTCAGTTGGTAAACCCTGACAAAAAAATCAGCATTCTTTACCTCGATACCAAGGGCGTCAAAAGCGGTAGCTATGAAGAATTCACCCCAGAGCTTGTCGAAGCAAAATTAGGTGTAAAACCAGAGCAAGTCGTAGACTTCAAAGCCCTCGCGGGTGATTCATCAGATAATTACAAAGGTGTCCAGGGCATTGGTGAGAAAACTGCCATTAAGCTCATCCATGAATTTGGCAGTTTAGATAATATTTATGCCAACCTCGATAATATTAAAGGCGCTACCAAAAAACGCCTAGAAGCCGATAAAGACGCCGCCTATCATTGTCAAAAATTAGCAAAAATTGCCCAGGATGCGCCCCTTGATATTCTCTTAAATGAGCTTCATTTAACTGGCTTTAATCTAGAGCAAGCAATCGGGATTTTAACGAAATTAGAACTCAAAAAATTTATTCAGGATATTGGTAGAATCCAGCAAATTTTTGGCGCAGAAACGATTGAAATTCCCACTCTAAAATCTGTCCAGTCCAATAATACAATCGTTGACGAAGCAGGTAACGCACAATTATCTATTTTTGCCCCCTCAGATCCTGGCCAAAATCAAGCCCAGACGCCCCCGGTTGCAACAATCTCGCCGATCCAGCCCCTGATTATTGACACGACAGAAAAGCTCGCCCAGTTGGTTGATCAACTCAAAACCCAAACCGATGTCAATCACCCCGTGGCCTGGGATACAGAAACCACTGGTTTAGATCCCCGGGAAGTCGATCTCGTGGGTATTGGGTGCTGTTGGGGTAGAGACCCAGGCAATATTGCCTACATTCCCATCGCCCACCATAACGGAAAGCAACTAGAAAAAACGCAAATTTTTCAGGCTCTAAAACCGATTTTGGAAACAGAAAAATATCCAAAAGTTTTTCAAAATGCGAAGTTTGACCGTGCTATTTTTGCCCACCAGGGAATCACCCTAGCTGGGGTAGTGTTCGATACGATGTTAGCAAGTTATGTTTTACATCCAGAGATGAAACATAATTTGACGGATCTAAGCCTACGTTATCTGGGAAATATCATTGCTAAAAGCTATAAAGATTTAGGGTTAACCAAAAAACAAACCATTGCAGATTTAGAGATTTCCGTTGCGGCAGAATACTGTGGCTTAGATGTTTATACAACTTATCTAGTCTGCCAAAAATTAAAAGTCGAGCTTAAAGATTACCCCGATTTAGAAAAACTTCTAGAAGAAGTTGAAACGCCCCTGGAACCAGTGCTCTATGCCATGGAGAATACAGGTATTCGCATTGATCAAGACTATCTTCAGCAATTAGCCGAAGAATTGGGGGCTGATTTAACAGACCTAGAAACCAAAGCTTACAACGCAGCAGATGAACGATTTAATCTCAATTCCCCCAAACAATTAGGAGAGATTCTTTTTGAAAAGTTGGGGTTAAACACAAAGAAAACACGCAAAACAAAAACAGGCTATTCAACAAACCATGCTGTCCTCGAAAAATTACAAGGGGATCACCCGATCATTGATTACATTCTTGAATATCGTACCCTCGCAAAATTAAAATCTACCTATATTGATGCTTTGCCGACCCTCGTTAGCCCAAAAACGAACAGAATTCATACAGATTTCAATCAAACTTTGACCAGTACAGGGCGACTTTCTTCATCGAACCCCAATTTGCAAAATATTCCGGTACGTACTGAATTTTCCCAACGGATTCGGCGGGCATTTATCCCTAAGGAAAACTGGGTACTTGTCGCGGCAGATTATTCACAAATTGAACTCAGAATCCTGACCCACTTAAGTCAAGAACCGATTTTATTACAGGCCTACCAAGCCGGAGAAGATGTCCACCGGGTTACGGCGCAAATGATTTTTGATCGGGACTCGTCCCAGGCTGTCACTGCCGCAGAACGACGGATTGGTAAGATTATCAATTTTGGTGTGATCTATGGGATGGGTGCCCAGCGGTTTGCTCGGGAAGCGGGCGTTTCTAAGGAAGAAGGACGGGCTTTTATTGACCGCTACCATGAACGTTATGCTAAGGTTTTTGAGTATTTAGAACTGGTTAAAAAGCAGGCGATCGCCCAGGGTTATGTGAGTACAATTTTGCAGCGACGGCGCAACTTTGACTTTATCAGTAACTGTTTAATTGAACTAAAAGGCAGCGACCCCAAAGCGATTGATTTAGATAGCCTCGATTATGCCTACAATGATGCCCAATTATTACGGGCGGCGGCTAATGCACCGATCCAGGGTTCCAGTGCCGATATTATCAAAGTGGCGATGATCCAAATTCACGAATTATTAAAGGATTATCAGGCTCGTTTGTTACTCCAAGTCCACGATGAATTAGTTTTTGAAATGCCCCCAGAAGAATGGGAAGAATTAGGCCCTAAAATTAAAGCAACAATGGAACAAGCGGTACCTTTATCTATTCCTTTAGTGGTTGATATTCACTGCGGTAAAAATTGGCTCGATGCGAAGTAATCATGGCGAATTCTGATCCTATTTATGGCTGGCTAGAGACTGCTTTGGCCACTATCAAAAAAGCAAATTGGTATCGACAACCGAAAACAATCACCAGTCAATCGGGGGCGACGGTCACCTTAAATGGTCAATCGGTGGTTAATTTTGCCAGCAATGACTATCTGGGTTTAGCGGGCGATCTCCGCTTAATTGATGCTGCCATAGCGGCCACCGAGGCGCTGGGGACAGGGAGTACAGGCTCTCGGCTCACCAGTGGCCACCGACAACTCCACCAGGATTTGGAGCAGGCGATCGCCAATCTCAAACAAACCGAAGATGCCCTGGTGTTTAGCTCTGGTTACCTAGCCAACCTCGGCACCATTAGCGCCATTACCAACAAAAAAGACCTGATTTTAGGGGATCAATACAACCATTCAAGTTTAAAAAATGGGGCAAAATTAAGCGGTGCGACAGTGTTGGAATATGACCACAATGATTTAGACGCATTACGTCAGCTTCTCGAAACCCATCGGCAAAACTACCGCCGTTGTCTGATCACCACCGATAGCGTTTTTAGTATGGATGGCGATCTCTGTTTACTACCCGGACTGTTGGCGATCGCCAAGGAATTTTCCGCCATGTTACTTGTGGACGAGGCCCACGGGACTGGGGTTTTGGGCCAAAAAGGTGCCGGAGTCGTAGAACATTTTCACTGTACCCAGCAACCGCTTATCCAAGTGGGCACCCTCAGCAAAGCCCTGGGCAGTCTCGGCGGCTATGTGGCGGGCAGCAAAGCCTTAATTGATTTTCTCCGTAACCGCGCCCCGACTTGGATTTACACCACTGGACTCTCCCCAGCGGATACGGCGGCCGCCCTCGCCGCGATCCATATTTTGCAGGCAGAACCCCAACGACGCCAGCAACTCTGGGAAAACATTCGTCAGTTAAAAAGCGCCCTTGGGAACCATGAATTAGTACCTTCTGAGTCGGCGGTGCTTTGTTTTGGTCTCGCTAATCCCCAGCAAGCACTAACCATGGGCGATCGCCTTTTAGCCGCAGGTTTTTTTGCTCCCGCCATTCGCCCGCCAACAGTCCCTACCAGCCGCATTCGCGTGTCGGTGATGGCGACCCACAGCCCCCAACAGATCCAAGGATTTATCGAAATATTCCAGCGGTGCTTTGCGGAATTTTCTGGGTCATCGAATCTTTAATTTTCCTCAATTTGGAACGCTTCTTTTTCCGCCTCTAGGATCTCCGGCGGCACCTGAAAGCGGGGTCTGCCATTTTCATCAATGCGAACAATGACCCCCATCGCCTCTAGCTCGGCGATCGCCCGTCTCTGGGTTTCCACATCCCGCGCCTGCCCCAAAATCGACGACCAAGCCGTTACCCGCGCCATAATACTGCGGGGATCCCGTTCCAAAAAGGCAACACTGGCCTCAGAGCGTTGTTGGGCATTTTGACTTTCGGGGTCATCATAGTAGGCCGCCCAAGCTGCCGCCGTTTTATAGGATTGAATAGCGGCGGGGATATCACCGAGGAAAAGATGCTCGTCAATGGCTTTCATGCGCCAGAGATAAAAACTTTGATCCGGGACAGTAGGGGTCATCTCGGCCAGGCCACGATTTAACAACTCGACGGTGCGGTCTGGGGTACCAGCGTAGAGGGAACTGCTCCCCGATAGATAGTAATAGCCTTCCTTAAACCAAGGGTCTAAATCAACGATGACCTCAAAATAATCCGCACTGAGGCGATAATCCCCCAATTTTCGCGCCTCATCATCCCCAAAGTATTGTAAAAATCGCAGAAAAATCCAATCAGAAATTAAATTGTCGTAACCGTAGGTGGGCAGTTGTTGCCACAGGTCTAAACTAGCCGCTTCCGTTTGTGCCTGACGCTCGACAATTTCTGGGGTTAAGTCGGTGGCTTGCTTCAAATTATTGAGACGGAACTGTTGCAGGGTAATAATTGCGGCTCCAGAAGCCAATGCTAACGCGCTTAGCCCTAGACTTTTTAGTCCTTTACCCACAAGTGCGATCGCCACCATAATCCGAGAGTGCTAAGGTTTTTGAAAACACTCCAATTTTAGCTTGCTGGGCTACCGATCCTGATGACATTTACTTGTCGCAGCGCTATTGACTGGTTTTGTTTATTTCCTAAGCTGATTTAGTTTTTTAAAGAGTTGACTGGCCGTATGTTCAACCCAAGCCAAAAGGTGATCCACCGCCTTTAAAAGCCGCTCCAAAAAATGTTGCTCGTAACCAACGCTGAGGGCCTCCGCTTCTATCCACTCCGGTTTCGCCTCGATCTCCGTCGCATTGGGGGGGGCATCCGGCTGGGTGAGGCTCTGGGTCTGGGATTCAACTGTGGCGATCGCCCCCGATTCAGGGCGAGAAATTGGTTGGTCTAAAGTTGTGATCAATGGTGGCAGTGGACTCAGTTGAGCCTGAGGCGAATTAAGATTAGCTTGATCAATGGCCGCGGCAGACTTTGTTTTGGCTTGGAAGAGGTCGGCCCAGGTCAGCCAGGGCTTGGGGGTGACAACGGGGTCAGGGGCCGTGATGGCACTGGTGGCGGGTTGAATCTTAAACCAGTTGCGAAAAAAACGTTGCAAGGGTGGTAAGGCTTCGACGGGAACCGTGGGCGCCAGAACCCGCTGTTCTAACTGGGCCAGCCGTTGATCCAGGGGCTTAAGCACTGGGGCGAGGGGTAAAGGGGGTAAAAGCTGGGGCGAATAAATTTCGGGGGGAACCACCGCCGTGTGCCAATGGGATTCACCGAAGAGATCAATGGCGATCGCCACCGGACTTTGCTCAAGCCAACTTAAACCCTGCATCAACCAGCGTACCGGAGCTAGCAGCCGGGGATTATGGTGATGCACGGGCGGGAGAATCCGAGGATTTGGGGTTTGGCTCGCGAGATCCTGCTGTCTTTTTTGATAGTTAACGCTGCCGAGGTGAAAACTGATTTGTCGCTGTAGCTCCGTTTGGGATTGCTGGGGTTCAACGGTGTGATTGTCTTGATCGACAAATAAAATGTCCTGGGTTTTGAGGTCGCAGGCAATGCCTTGGAGGGGGGGCTGAGTTGTACCGTCACCTCCAGAAATGCTGAGGGGAAAATCCGATGTTTGGGTCGCTGCCTCCGCGAGGGCAAGGCGTTTGCGTTCTGTTTGGGCGGCGGCAATTTGACGCACCGCAACGCGGCTGGTTTGCACCAGTAGATACAGCGGATACAGAGCGATTTGGCTACCCCACTCCACCGTAATTTTGAGGCGGCGGGCGGCCTGGGTCAGTCGGCTTCCCCACTGGATCGATTGACGATTGAGAAAGTTAAAGAGTTTACTTTGGTAGGGGCCTGGAGCAGACATCGTCATTTTTGCGGCACAACGCTTTTATTGTCCCATAGAGATTTCGGAATCGAAGTTTATGGCTTACGCTTATCGACGAACCATCCATTTGGCGGATACCGATGCCGCCGGGGTGGTCTATTTTGCCCAGCTTCTCCATATTTGCCACGAGGCCTATGAAATATGTCTCACAGAAAACGGTATGGATTGGTCTGGGTTACTCCGGGAGGGAACCGTTGCCCTGCCCATTGTCCATAGTGCCATCGATTTTTTGCGGCCAATCGCCTGGGGCGATCGCCTAGACATTCAGCTTTACCCAGAACTTGAAAATTTTCGCCAATTTAAGATTTCTTACCGGATTTTTAAGGAAAATCAAGACTCCCCCCCAGAATCGCCCCTGGCCACAGCCCTTACCCGCCACGTGGCGATCAATCCCAGAACTCGTCAGCGTTGTAGCCTACCTCCGGTAGTCGAAACATGGTTAAGGAATGCACCGAAAATCGAGGACAGCAAAATTTAGCCTGTACAATTGTCTTGAATCTAACGATATCTTTTTACCTGTGATGCTAAAACAAGGTAGCTCACGCACTTAATTCATTATTTTTCATTATTTTCAGACTATTTAAGAGGAGTCATCACTTCAATGAAAAAAGTAGAAGCCATTATTCGCCCCTTCAAACTCGATGAAGTCAAAATCGCCCTCGTCAATGCAGGCATCGTCGGCATGACCGTTTCTGAAGTTCGCGGTTTCGGTCGCCAAAAAGGACAAACAGAAAGATATCGCGGTTCTGAGTACACCGTTGAATTCCTCCAAAAGCTCAAAATTGAGATTGTCATCGATGATGATCAAGTAGATGCAGTCGTTGACAAAATTGTTGCGGCGGCCCGGACTGGGGAGATCGGCGACGGGAAAATCTTTATTTCTCCTGTGGATCAAATTGTGCGGATCCGGACTGGCGAAAAAGACCTCGAAGCTGTCTAAAATCGCCCCTGGTGCTCAGTTAAGTTTTTTTAAAATTGTCCACAACTATCCCCCACAGCTCCCTCTTGATTTGAGGGAGTTTTTTTTACGAATCAGCAATGACTTGAATGATGCCAACCATCCCTGCTGCGGCATGGCCAGGGACAGAACAATGCAGTTCAAATTTGCCTGTCTTTTGGGGAATCAGGATCCATTCGGCGATCGCCCCTGGCTTGAGTTCGAGTTCGTGGATCGCCCCTTTTACTTCCACCTTGCCCGCTTCGACTTTTTGGGTCCAACTGGTGTCGGCAAAATCCTTGGCCGTGAAGTAGTGTTTCTGATTGCTGGGATTATCGAGGAGTAATTTGTAGCGTTGGCCGGCGACAAATTCTAACTGGTCAGGGACAAATCGTAGGGCGCCACTGGCTGTACCCAGATGGATCTGCATTTCCTGGAGGGGCTGTTGAGCAGGAACGGGTAAGGCGATCGCCGCTGGGGTCAGACAAAACCAGATTAATCCGAGTAAAACCAGCGCTCTACAGCCATGGACGAAGCATGTATGAAATACCATTGATTTTCTCCATTGCGCTTGAAAATTTAGCTTTCTTCGATGGTTCTGTTATACCCTGGCTTCCTCTAACACCCCCTGCATTCTGCCGAGCCACTCGATAAGATTATCCAACTGTTGCTGAGGTTTCATCGCCCCTAAACCCCGCACCGTCACTTTTTTAGAGGTGTACACAAAGCGGGACTGGAGATGGGACGGTAACTTTTCGGCGAAGCGCTGCCAGGCGGGTTCCTCCATGGGCGTTTCTAGGACGATATTTTGTTTGCCTTCGGGTTTGATGCGCGCAAAACCAAGGGATTTGGCAATCATTTTTAACTCAATGACCTGGAGCAGTTGCTCGACCGAGGGGGGTAATTTACCGTAGCGATCGCCCCAATCAGCAGCAATTTGCATCAGTTCCGGTTTGGAGTTGGCCTGGGTAATCAGACGATAGGCATCAAGTTTTTGGTCGGCATCGGTGATGTAGTTGCTCGGAATAAAGGCCGTGAGCCGTAGATCCACCTGACAGTCATCCACCTGGGGAATTTCCTGGCCACGAATTTCACTAATGCAATCCTGGAGCATCTCCATGTACAGATCAAAGCCAATGGCCTCCATTTGCCCGGACTGCTCTGCCCCAAGGAGATTTCCCACGCCGCGAATTTCCATATCCCGCATCGCCAATTGATAACCAGAACCCAGTTGACTAAATTCCTGCAAGGCGCGCAATCGTTTCCGGGCTTTTTCGGTCAGTTCCCCTTTGCTCGGATAAAGGAGCCACGCGTGGGCCTGGATCCCGGAGCGTCCCACCCGACCCCGCAGTTGATAGAGCTGGGAGAGGCCAAATTTTTGGGCATCTTCGACGATAATCGTGTTCACCCTGGGAATATCTAAGCCAGACTCCACAATGGTCGTACAGAGAAGAATATCCGCCTCGCCATTATTAAAGGTCAACATTGTCGTTTCGAGGTCGGCTTCGTTCATCTGACCGTGGGCGATCGCCACCCGCGCCGAGGGAATCATTTCTTGTAATTGGGTGGCAATGATTTCGATTCCTTCGACACGGGGCACCACATAGAAAATTTGTCCGCCCCGATCTAATTCATTGCGAATCGCAGTGCGAATAATTTCAGGGTTATGGCGGGACACATGGGTTTGGATCGGGCGACGGGAGGGCGGTGGCGTGGTGATCAGGCTCATTTCCCGAATGCCGGACAGGGACATGTATAGAGTGCGCGGAATCGGGGTGGCGGACAACGTCAAAACATCAACCTTCGTTTTGAGAGCCTTAATTTTTTCCTTTTGATTCACCCCAAAGCGTTGTTCTTCATCGACCACAAGCAAACCTAAATCCTTAAATTGCACGTCTTTGCCGAGGAGTTGTTGGGTGCCGACTACAATGTCTAATTCGCCCTTGTGGAGCCGCTCCAAAATGTCCTTGCGTTCGGAGGCGGTGCGGAAGCGGTTTAAAAGGCCAATATTGATCGGGTAGGGAGAAAAGCGTTCTTTTAAAGTGTGGTAATGCTGTTGGGTCAAAATTGTGGTCGGTGCCAAGAGAGCCACCTGTTTATGGCCGCCAGTCACCACTTTAAAAATGGCCCGGATCGCCACCTCTGTTTTCCCAAATCCCACATCGCCACAGACGAGGCGATCCATTGGGCGATCGCTTTCGAGATCCCGCTTAATATCCTGAACGGCCTTCAGTTGGTCTGGGGTTGCTTGGTACGGGAAAGAATCCTCCATTTCCTGTTGCCAGGGGGCATCGCTTGGGTAGGTTGTTCCCTTCATTTCCGCCCGCTGGGCATAGATTTTCAACAGGTCAACGGCCAGCTTTTTAACGGACTTTCTGACCTTGGCCTTGGTTTTTTCCCAGGTTTTGCCGCCCATGCGGTGGAGTTCCGGACGCCCCTTGGCGGTGTGGCGATAGCGGGACAGGGTATCTAAAGAATCTGCGGGAATTCTCAAAATTCCATCGGCATATTTGAGAACTAAATATTCTCGACTTTGGAGGGTTTCAATTTTAATAAAGCGACCAATACCGTGGCTTTTGTGGACAATATAATCACCGGGATTGAGCTTATTAACGTCAACGGTTTTTGAGGCGGCCCGCCGACGTTTTCTGATGTAACCAAAGGTGGTGAGGGCGTGTTGGCCATAGAATTCTCGGTCGGTAACAACGGCAATTCTAAAGGTGGGTAGAATAAAACCTTCGAGTTCTGCCTGGCCTTTGTATTTGAGGGCGATCGCCGTGCCTTGGCGTTGGTGCTTTTCGATGGCGGGATAATCCCTGGGGTTGGGGATGAACTGGGCGGCGCAGTCATGTTCCTGGAGTAGGGACACAGAGCGTGAGGGTTGGGCCGAGACCAGCCAAGCATTGTATTTATCGAGGGTAATGGTGCTGTAGATTTCCCGTTTACCCCGCAAAATTTCTGCTAATTTACCAAACTGGTGCGGTGTAATGGGCACCGGACGGCTGGACAGGTTGACACTGGTTTCACTGACATCATCAAGTTCTGCCAAAGTGATTTTTTGATGCCGTTGGCTGACTTGGTCGAAATTTTCTTGCACCCTGCGGTGAATTTTCGGCAAGGGAAAGTCGCCATTGAGTAACTGCCACTGGGCCTCGCTGGTTTCGTAGGTGCGATCGCCATGGGCCAGACATTGGGAGAGTTCATCGATGGCCACCAAGGTATTTTCGGGTAAATATTCCAGAATCGAGGCCACCTGATCCGCAAAGGCGATCCCTAAAAAGCGTTGCATTCCCTCCGGGTAAACACCATCCGCCCATTGTTCTTTTTCCTCTGGGGTTAAAGGGAGATCCGCCGGATCAAGGATCTGTTGACCAATTAAAGGAGCCCAGGCCGTGGGGGTCAAAACCAGTTGGTCTACTTTATCGAGGGAACGCTGGCTGTTGGGGTCAAACTCCCGGATGCTTTCGAGCTGATCACCGAAAAAATCTAAGCGGATCGGTAACTCCCCCGACACCGGAAAAATATCAACAATATCCCCCCGACGAGTCCATTGGCCTTCGGTTTCGACGATGTTCACCCGCTCATAACCCAGGCGCGTTAACTGAGTGGCGATCGCCCCGGCGTGATCGAGTTCTTCTCCCGGCGTTAAGGTCAAACAATAATCTTGGAAAACCGTTTGGGGTGGCAGATGGGGCTGGAGAGCGCGCTCCGTTGTCACCACGACCATGCCCTTACCAGCATTAGACGACTGACCCTGGGCGATCGCCCCTAGGGTTTGCATCTGCCCCCAGATCATTTCTGACTCTGGATCAAAGGCCTCGTAGGGGGACGCTTCCGAGGTGGGATAAAACAAGACCTGCCCCCAGCCCATGGCCTCTAATTGGGCCGCCCAACGTCCGGCTTCCTCTAGGGTGGCACAAACTACTAATAAATTTTTCTCCTGCAACTGCGCCAAACTTGAGGCCAGCAGCCCTTTGGGGAGTCTTGGCAGGCCACTTAATGCGAGTTCCCCTTGGGTCTGGAGCTTTTGGTTTAATTCTGCGGTGAGGGCAGCGCGGCTCAAAAAACGGACAACCGAGGAAAAAGTCATAGGTAATGGCGACGGTGACAGGAAGCGTTTAGGGGTTCATTCAATGTATTACAGTTCTTTACAGGGCCGCAAAATCAACTAAAGATTACGGCGATCGCTTCGGCTTTTTGGGGCTTGTTTAGGATTGCGCTGCCTGCTGTTCAAAGAAGTCTGCTTGGGTCGCAAAAATTTCAAACACACGGTTCATATTGGTCAACTCAAACAGCATTTGTACCTGTTCATTGACGTTGCATAAAATCATTTTCGCCCCGTGGGAGCGCACCGTTTTTAATAATAGAACCAATGATCCGAGGCCGGCACTGTCCATAAATGTGATTCCAGCAAAATCAAGGACAACAACTTCTTTTTTTTCCTCGGTAATACTTTTGAGTAAATCATCTTTAAACTCAAGGGATTTAATATTATCAAAAATGCCCGTGGGGTGAAAGACTGCAATTTTGTTATCCATAATGAACGCAGAATCGTTAAAAAATAATCAAAAACTAGGTAAAAATTTTAAATCAATATTGATGGTCAAGAAGGTGAGGCGTTGTCCTCAAGCGCAGTGACCCAGGGGGACTGTTTTAGCTTAGTCTACATTGTCGTCCTTAGACCTATTCTTTTCAATCCATGGGCTTGGCAACAAATGGCGTTTCTACCTTAAATATTATCCGAGCCTAGGGGCAACCTGGCGGGGAAAATTGGATTTTTTAGGCTCAGGCTTGCGGTGGCGTGGTGGGTTGTTGTCTACTGTCCCAGGGTGTGGCCTGATAAAATGCCCAGGGTGTGGCAGCCAGAGTACAGGATAGCGCCGATGGTAAGGAAAATTTTGATTTTGGGGGGCACAGGCCGCATCGGGCAACGGGTGGCAGCGGCGATCGCCTCCTTGGGTGCGGTGACGGTTACGGGACGTTCTGGGCGGACAGCAAAGGCGCTCCAGGGAACATTTCTGCGCCTTGATTTAGAAGATTTAGCAGCTTTAGAAAAGGCGATCGTCAACCATGATCTGGTGATTCACTGTGCGGGGCCATTCCACCGCCGGGATGGGCGAGTCCTACAAACCTGTATCCACCAAGGCAAAAATTACATCGACGTCAGCGATCACCGTTGCCTGTACCAAAAGCTCAAACCCCTGACCCAAGCCGCCAGGGAAGCCGGAATTATCGCGGTGTGCAATGCAGGAGTTTTTCCGGGGATTTCTAACAGTATGGTGCGCCTCGGTGTAGAGCAGCTCGACGAACCTCACAAAATTGAGCTTTATTATGGTGTCGCAGGTTCCGGAGGCGCTGGAGAAACGGTGCTGACCACGACTTTTCTGGGGTTAGGAGAACCTTTTAGGGTTTTTCAAGACAGCACTTGGCAAGCCAAACAACCCTATTCCGAGCCGACGATTATCGATTTTCCGGCACCCATTGGCAAAACAACGGTGTATTGGTTTGATGTGGCGGAAACTTTTACCTTTGCTGAGTCTTTTCCGGTGAAAACGGTGGTCACAAAATTTGGTTCTCTGCCCAATTTTTACAATCAGCTGACGCGGGCCATGACCCTATTACCGGAATCATTACGCCAACATCCCCGCATCATTCAAGGTCTCAGCAAAATTGGCTACGGCATGACCAAGCTCACGGATCCCTTTACGGGGGTTGGGGTGGCGATGCGAGCGATTGTTAGCGGCATTAGAGATGGTACGCCCCAGCAGGTTACGGTGGATTTTGTCCATGAACACACGGCGATCGCCGCTGGCTTAGGGGTTGCTCTGGTAGCGGAGTTAGTCTTGGGTGAGCAAATTAACCAGCCTGGTCTCTATCCCGTCGAGCAGATTATTCCCAGTGATTTGTTTTTGGCCTGGGCACGCCAACATCGACTCCAACTTTCTTGGAACATTCAACCTTCTAAAAAGAATTAGGCGATCGCCTAGGTATCAGTCGGATTCCTGGCCGCAAACTACGCTAAATTAACTAAGTCCAATTCTCGAAGCCCATGGAAATCGCAACCTGGAACGTGAACTCGGTGCGTTCTCGTCAAACCCACATCTGCCAATGGTTAGAACAAACGGGGGTTGATCTGCTCTGTCTCCAAGAAACAAAGGTGGTAGATGAAGATTTTCCCCGGCAGCCCTTTGAAGCCCTGGGGTATCACACCTCGATCTCTGGCCAAAAATCCTACAATGGCGTTGCTCTCCTCAGTCGGGAACCGCTCCAGGATGTGATCATTGGTTTTACGCCTGTGGTCGGGGCGGCGATCGCCCAGGATTTTGACGCACAGAAACGGGTGATTTCTGGGGTGATTGGCGATGTGCGGGTGGTGAATCTCTATGTGCCCAATGGTTCCGCCGTCGGCAGCGAAAAATATGACTATAAACTGGGCTGGTTTGAGGTTCTCAAGGCCTATTTAAAAGAATTGCGCCAGGACAAGCGAGAGATTTTAATGTGCGGTGATTTTAATATTGCCCTCGAAGACCGGGATATCTATATGCCGAAAAAACCGGATCACATTATGGCTTCCCCCGCAGAAAGAGAGACTTTAACGGCGATCCTGGACTTCGGATTTCAGGATGTGTTCCGCAAATTTAACCAAGACGCAGATCAATTTAGCTGGTGGGATTATCGGACGCGGGGCTTTAGTCGAAATCGTGGCTGGCGCATTGACCACATTTACCTCACAGAAAAGCTCTATGGCCAGGCGAAACGCTGTTGGATCGACCGGGAGCCACGCGGTTGGGAAAAACCCAGTGACCATACCCCTGTGATTGTGGAGCTTTAAACCGATGGAACCGCTTACCCTCCGGAATCAAACTTTTACCTGGGGCGATCGCACCTATGTGATGGGAATTCTCAATGTCACTCCCGATAGCTTTAGTGATGGGGGTCTGTTTAATTCCGTCGCCTCAGCCCTGGCCCAAGCGGACAAAATGGTGGCTGCTGGCATTGATATTCTTGACATTGGTGGTCAATCGACCCGACCTGGTGCGGCACAAATTTCCCTCGCGGAAGAGTTAGACCGGACAATTCCTGTGATCCGAGCACTGCGAGAAAAATTTCAGACGGTGATTTCCATCGATACTACCCGGGCAGAAGTAGCAAAAGAGGCGATCGCCGCTGGGGCCGATATTGTTAATGATATTTCTGGGGCGACCTTTGACGCGCAAATGCTGACGGTGGTGCGGGATTTAAACGTGCCGATTATTTTGATGCACATCCGGGGCACACCCGAAACCATGCAGAGCTTAACGGACTATCAAGATCTGATCGCCGATCTAAAAAATTTCTTCCAGGAACGCATCGCTGCCGCCTTAGCTTTGGGAATCCCGAAAAATCATCTGATCCTCGATCCGGGCATTGGTTTTGCGAAAACAGCCCTGCAAAATTACGATCTCATTCGCCAGCTCCAGGACTTTCGCGATCTGGGTTATCCGCTCCTGGTGGGGCCTTCCCGTAAAAGCTTTATTGGCCATATCCTCAACAAACCAGATCCCACGCAACGGGTGTGGGGGACAGCGGCGGCCTGTGCCGGGGCGATCGCCTTTGGAGCCGATATCCTCCGGGTGCATGATGGCCCAGAAATGATCGATGTGGCAAAAATTGCCGATGCGATTTGGCGGCCTACAAAGAGCGCAGAAACTTAAAGAATTCGGTCAAGAAATTTTGGAGTTTTTCGTTATCGGCGTATTTTTTCTTGGAGAGTAACAGCGCCGTTTTATTATTAATTTCGCTCAGGGTGGGGTAAACATGAATTCCCGTTAAGGCCGAAACCGGTAAGCGATAGGTCATCGCCAGAACAATTTCATGGATCAGCTCCCCTGCCATTGGCCCTACCAGATGCGCCCCCAGAATTTCGCCGTTATGACGCACAATCAACTTATTAAAACCCACGGTAGAATCCTCCGCCTGGGCGCGATCCACTGACGCAAAGGGCACTTTCAAAATCAACACATCACCGTAACGTTTACGGGCTTGTTCCTCGGTCATGCCAACCCGTGCCACCTCCGGATCGGTAAAAGTTGCCCAGGGAATCACCCGATAATTGACGCTTTTGAGAAATAACTGCAGTGGATTCAGGGCATTTTGGAGTACCACAACGGCTTCGTAACCCGCCACATGGGTAAACTGATAGCCCCCAATCACATCGCCGCAAGCATAGATCCGACCATTGGTCGTTTGGAGTTTGTCGTTTACATGGATGCCTTGACTGTCGTAGTCCACTCCAGCGGCTTCTAGGTTGAGGGACTTGATATTGGGAGTGCGGCCCGTGGCCAGGAGAATTTCATCGGCGATCGCCGCCACCTGGGAATCATCCTCGGTGTAGAGGTGTTTTTTGCCCTTGACCACTGCTACCCGTTTTAACCGGGCATTTTTCAGAATGGTGATTCCTTCTTGGTTAAATTGTTGCTCCAGGACAGCGGCGGCGTCGGGGTCTTCTTTGGGCAAAAGGCGATCGCGGCTCGCAAACAGAGTCACTTCCGTCCCCAAACGGTGGAAGGCTTGCCCCAACTCACAACCAATCGGCCCCGACCCAATCACCGCAAGGGATTCTGGCTGCTCCGTGAGGGAAAACACCTGTTCATTGGTAATAAAGCCCGCTTCCTGGAGCCCTTCGACGGGGGGAACAGCAGGCCGTGATCCGGTGGCAATCACAAAGGCGCGGGCCGTTAGCTTGCGACCATTGACCAGAAAAGTTTTGCCGTCGAGAAACTGACCATCCCCAAAGATCACCTCGACCCCAAGCCCCTCAAATCGTTCTGGAGAATCATGGGGTTCAATGGTGGCGATCGCCTTTTGCACATGGCCCATTGCTTCTGAAAAATTAATTTCTGGCGCTTTTGTATGAACGCCGACCCGTCCTGCGTGGCGCACTTGGTGGACAACTTTTGCCGCATGGAGAAAAGATTTACTGGGAACGCAACCATACCAGAGGCAATCTCCCCCAAGGCGATCCTTTTCCACCAGGGCCACCTTTGCCTTTAACTGGGCCGCTGCACTGGCCACCACGAGGCCTCCAGAACCACCGCCGATGATGACAATATCGTAATCCACAGCCACAGTTAAGTTTCTCCATTGGTGCAGTCAAGTGATTTTATTTTGCGCGAAAATTTCCCCTTTGTATCGCTAACGTTGGGATTTTCAGGAAATTTTTAACTCTTTTTCTGCTTAGCTTCAGTTTTGTCGCCCGCTTTCCCCAGGCCAAGGGGTGATTGTCTGAAACCACTACAATACGAGTTAATTAGTTGATTTACTCGATGGGAACTCCTTTGAAAATGTTACGAAAACTCTTGTTTGGCCTAACGCTCATGGTGGGTGCTGGCTTCAGTATGCCGGCCCAGGCGGATGTTGTTGCCTATCCTTTGGTTTATAACATCGATGACCAACCCTTTGAGGGGTATGTTGCCCGCAACGAAGGCTTTGGAGATGATCAGCCGATTGTTTTACTCGTGCACGACTGGGATGGACTCAATCGCTACGAGAAAATGCGCGCGAATATGCTCTCGACCCAAGGTTATACGGTACTTGCCCTTGATCTGTATGGTCAGGGGGTACGACCCGAAAATGTCGCTGAATCCCAAGCAGAAAGTGGCAAACTCTATGGCGATCGCCAACTGATGCGCGAAAGATTACAAGCAGGCTTAGAAGTCGCCAAGCAACTCGAAGGGGTTGACCCAGAAAAAGTTGCCATCATGGGCTACTGCTTTGGCGGTTCGGCAGTGCTAGAAATGGCCCGGTCAGGGGCAGATCTCGACGGCTTCATTTCCTTCCATGGCGGCTTAGCCCTACCAGAAGGTCAAGATTACAGTGAAACCACCGGTTCCGTTTTAGTGCTCCATGGCTCTGCGGATCCAGTCTCTCCCATCGCTGAGGTGGCCGCCCTCGCCACAGATTTAAACGAAGCAGGCGTGACCTACGACATGGAAATCTATGGGGGTGGCTTGCACTCTTTTACCAAGTGGGATTCTAGCGATTATGACCCCCAAGCGGATCTCAAATCCTGGGATGAACTACTCGAATTTTTAAAAACAGTTTTTTAAACCAGATCAATTTTTCATTTCAGAAAAATTACAGTTCATTATCGGCAAGTTTTGGAAAAATATCATTCCAGGCTTGCTTTTTTGATGTTTTTCGCCACGGTAAAACAGCAATTAGTACAAATTTTTACATTATTAATTTCACGCCCATTGGGAAACTTTTCCGTGGCTTAACCTGTCATGGACTTTTACACAAGGATTGAGTTAAGCAGGATATTTAGCACCATGAAACCCTTCACACGTCAATGGGTACTGCTGGGCCTTATTCCCCTCCTGACTTTGGGGTCACTACTGCCCACATTGCCCGCCGCCGCTGACCCCAGAAGAAACAACACCCCCGAAAATTCCTACGAATACTATAGATATCGTTGGGATTATGATGACGATGATGACTGGGATGATTATGACGATGACGACGATGATCGCTATCGATATCAATACCGTCGATACGACTGGCGAGATGAAATTTCTTCCTGGGATAGAATTTTTAATGACATTGATCGCAATTACAACAGTCGTATTCCCCGCGAGCTTTTTTACTTTCTAAGACGCGACCAAAATCTGCGTCGGAGCCTGTTTCAAACCTTCGGTCTGCCTAGGGGAAATGACAGTTTGATCCGTGACATTATTCTAGGTGTTCTTTTCGATCGTAACTACAACAATTACAATAACTACCGTTATCAGCGCGGGTTTGACTACGGCATCGATGCTAGTTGCTTACCAGCCCGGTGGCGACAGGAATATTATCGCGGCAACCCAGTGCCTCCCTATTTGTTGCGGCAATGTGGTCGCGTGCGTTCGTATGATTACGATGATTAGCTAAAACGATTTCCCTAGGGTTGTTTCACTGAGGGGACATCGGGTCTACGGAACAAACCGAGGCTATAAAGATAAAGTGTGCCCACGGAACTGAGAAAGAGCACATAGGCGATCGCCTGGGCCAGGTAAATTTTTTGGCGATAACCCAACAAAGATTTCAGCAAAATCCCCGGAAACTGTTTATCGGGTAAAGTTTCTGACAAATCCCAAAGCTGAATCCCTAGAACGCAGGCTGGGGCTGGAGAAATGCAGAGGGCTTGATATTGGGTTTGGATCTGGGCAAAAAGGGCGATCGCCGCATCGATGTGCTTTAGAACACCGACCACCAGCCCCGCAATAATCAGCAGCAGAAAGATTCCCATCACCTGAAAAAATAACTTGATATTCAGCCGTACCCCCAGGGCAAAGAGGAGAAACCCCAGCACCGTTGCCGCAGTTAAGCCAGCCATCGCCCCAAGACTCGGCGGCAGCCATCCCCCTTGGAATTGAGCCACAATAAAAATCACCGTTTCAAATCCCTCCCGGAGTACCGCAATAAAAATCAGGGAAAACACAGCCCAGGCCGCCGTTTCTCTGTCCTGGAGTGCCGCTTGCAATGCCCCTTCGACATCGGACTTTAAAGATTTGGCCTGGCGGGTCATCCAAATGAGCATCCAACTCAACATGGCGATCGCCACAACCCCAAAACTTCCTTCGAGGATTTGTTTAAACACTGGTGCATAGGCTCCATCCGCCGTCGCCACCTGTAACAGCAGCCCCCACAGACCCCAGCCCACCAGGACACTCGCCCCCAACCCGGCACCAATGCCACCATAGACCCACTTTTGCAGGGACATCTGCTGCGCTTTCGCCAGACAAGCCAAGACAATGCCCACCACCAGGGCCGCTTCAAAGCCCTCCCGCAACGTAATCACAAAGGCGGGTAATGCTGCACTAATTTCCATAACTGATCCCATCAATTTCGGTGACGTTTTTCGCTTGCGCAATGCTTTTTTGATCCTAAAGGATTTTCCCTAAGACCTAGGCGATCGCCAAAAGTCCCTTACTCTCACCATCGCTACGATGAATATTTTGCATCCAAATTTTGCATAAAAGTGACGGCCAATCACGATTAATGCTTAACGGCTCTGACAATGCATTTTTTATCTTGACCGAATGGTCAAAAATAAAGCAACTCAAAAATGCTCACAATGCATTTTCTGCAACATTTTGCTCTTTATTGGCAACTGCAGAAAGTCATTTTATTCACAAAGTCATATTATTCACAACTTTTGGTCAAGGACACCAGGAAGGAAAGGAATACAGATAAACTCTTAGATAGTTGCCTTAGTGTGTGGCAGAGCATTGTCCATTGCAGCCGTCACCTAACATTTCATCGAATAACGCCACATGACCAACCTTACGCTTCTTCAGCTTTGTATTTGGCTTAGTCACAAACACGGGGACCCCCTGGATGGACTGCGTCAAGAGCTATTATTGCGGGCGTTAGAAGGGTACAAATTAAAAGATATTCAGATCGATGGCTATTCCCACAGCTATGTAAAACGGGTTATTGCTCCGGATCTTTGGAAACGCCTCGGACGTTATTGTAACCAACGGGTGGGGATTCGTTCACTCCAGTTGGCTTTGACCACTAAATATGAGCAGCTCTCGGAACAAGAAAAGGCAGCGGTCGATAAAATCGTGCCCAACGGTATGGCCGCAACGACGGAGTCCCAAGTGCCAGCCCCAACACCACCCCAGTACCAAGGGATTCCGAGAAACAAGAATCATTTTTATAACCAAGAGTCAACCCTGCGCACCCTAGGGCAACGGCTCCAACAAAGGGATATTTCATTAATCTTCGTGCTAGGGGGTGGCGGCCTGGGAAAGACCACCCTTGTCAGCGAAGTGCTCCGGCACCACCCACCACTCCAGGAAAACACGCTCTGGTGTAACCTCAGCGATCGCCTCATGTTTGATCACAATTGGGCTTTGATTCAGCAGGAATGGGCCTTGGCGGAACACCCTGACGGGGCGATCGCCCAACTCCAGGATCATTTGCAACAGCAGCCGAAGATCTTAGTCTTTGACCACTGGGAACTGCTCTTTGCCACCGCTTGTCTGTCGGGGAACTATCAACCGCAACACGTAATGTATGTGGAATTTTTAGAGGCGATCGCCCACCAGAGTCTAGCTGGCACCGTTGTCGTGATTTCCCGGGAACATTCCCCCGCCATCGAAGCCTTAGCCATGGACAACCCCAGGGTCACATTGATCACCGTCGAAGGCCTCAGTAATTTAGTCGCCCAGCAAATCCTCCAGGAATATAACCTCCAAGACCCAGAGCTTTGGGCTGATTTGGTCGAGACCTATCGCGGCAACCCCCTCAAGCTCCGGTTAATTGCCACAGGGATTCAAGAATGGTACGGCGGTTCTGTGGCGCAATTTCAAAACCAAGAAACAATTATCGGTGGCAATACCCTACGGGATATCCTCTACAATCTCACCTGCCGCATTAGCAACTCCGAACAGGAAGTGCTCTACTGGCTGATGTTGTGGGGCAAATCCATTACCCTCGAACAACTGCAGGCTAACTTTCATGTAGAAATGCCCTTTGCCAGTGAAGTTTGGGATGCGGTGCGCTCCCTTGACCGACGTTTCCTCCTGGAGAAAAAAGAAAATCATCGCCCCTACTTTGGTCTGCAACCGTCTATCCAGCGTTACCTCGCCCAGGAATTTACCCGGGAATGTTGCCAAGAAATTATCCAGGCGATCGCCAACTTACCCCAAACCCACTTTAATCACCTCAAACATTTCCCCCTCATGCCCCAGGGAGCCGATCCAAATATCCTGACTTCCCCCGTCATTTGCCCGATCCTGAAGGGACTGCAAAATCGTTACCGAGATTTTTCACAAATCCAAGCAAATTTGCGGCGACTTGCCCAAAACACGCCCCCTGCAAATTCCCTCCAGCACGACTATCGCCAAACCAATCTCACCCTTCTATATGAAACCTTAACGACCTATTTTCTCTAGCCCATCCGGAGATATTTAAAGGAAAAACTTTTCTGGGAATCTTCTGAGGCGATCGCCCTTCTCTGATAGACTTTGGGGTGTTTACAAAAAAACTAAATGACTGGTGGTTTTGATCAACAGTCGCAGTCTGGAGGATAAAAAGCGTGGAAAGCACCCTCGGTTTAGAAATTATTGAAGTTGTCGAACAAGCGGCGATCGCCTCTGCCAAATGGATGGGGATGGGCGAAAAAGATACCGCCGACCAAGTGGCCGTTGAAGCCATGCGGGAACGCATGAACCAAATCCATATGCGCGGTCGCATCGTTATCGGTGAAGGGGAGCGGGATGATGCCCCCATGCTTTACATCGGTGAAGAAGTCGGTATCTGTACCCGTGAAGATGCCAAAGCCTATTGCAACCCCGATGAACTGATCGAAATTGACATCGCCGTTGACCCCTGTGAAGGCACCAACCTCGTCGCCAATGGTCAACCCGGTTCCATGGCAGTCCTCGCCATTTCCGAAAAAGGCGGTCTGTTCCATGCCCCCGACTACTACATGAAAAAATTGGCCGCGCCCCCAGCCGCCAAAGGAAAAGTTGACATTCGCAAGTCAGCCACCGAAAACATTAAAATTTTGTCTGAGTGCTTAAATCGTAGCCCAGAAGAATTAGTCATTATCGTGATGGATCGCCCCCGTCACAAAGATCTGATCAAAGAAATTCGGGCCACTGGCGCCCGGGTTCGTTTGATTAGCGATGGGGACGTTTCTGCGGCAATTTGTGCTGCCTTTGCTGGGACGAACATCCATGCGCTGATGGGAATCGGGGCCGCTCCGGAAGGGGTGATCAGTGCCGCCGCGATGCGTTGTTTGGGTGGTCACTTCCAAGGACAACTGATTTACGATCCCGCCGATGTGAATACCCCCGAAAGTGCGGACTGGAATCGCGAAGAAAATATCAAACGCCTCAAGTCCATGGGCGTTGAAGATCCGGACAAGGTTTACGAAGCAGAAGAATTGGCTTCCGGTGAAACGGTTCTGTTCGCGGCCTGTGGGATTACCCCCGGCACTCTCATGGAAGGGGTTCGTCTGTTCCATGGTGGCGCACGCACCCAGTCTCTGGTTATTTCTAGCCAATCCATGACGGCTCGCTTCGTGGATACCATTCACATGTGGGACAACCCCCAAAATATTCAACTCTAGGATCGGGCTTGACAGCGATCATTGGAGTTTAATCTGTCTGCAACAAAAGGGCGATCGCCAACGAGGGGTCGCCTTTTTTTCGTGCGCTGTCAGCGATTGGGATGCCGTAAAGTTACATAAATTTTCTTTACAAAACCTTTTGTCCCTAAATGTTCGGAGACTACATTGCATAGGAAGTTAAAAAAATCCTTTAATAGAACTCTGCGCTTCCCTTGGATGTTGGAGCCCTAGAGAGATCAAACCTTTAGAGAAAACCCCATGAATATCGTTGTTGTTGGCCTGAGTCATAAAACAGCCCCCGTCGAAATCCGCGAAAAACTCAGTATTCAAGAAGCGAAAATGGACGAGGCGATCGCCCACCTCAAATCCTACCCCCACGTAGAAGAAGTCGCCGTTATCAGTACCTGTAACCGCCTTGAAATCTATGCCGTCGTGCAGGAAACAGAACAGGGCGTGCGGGAAATTTGCCAATTTCTCGCGGAAACAGGACAACTCCAACTCAACCGCCTGCGCCGTTACCTCTTCACCCTGCTGCACCAAGATGCCATTCGTCATTTATTGCGAGTCGCTGCGGGCCTAGAAAGCCTCGTTCTCGGCGAAGGCCAAATCCTCGCCCAGGTCAAAGCCGCCCACAAACTCGGTCAACAGCACAAAGGTCTGGGCCGCTTACTGGATCGGATGTTCAAACGGGCGATCACCGCCGGGAAACGCGTCCGCAGCGAAACCAACATTGGCACCGGGGCCGTTTCCATTAGCTCCGCCGCCGTGGAATTAGCCCAGATGAAGGTCAAGGATCTTTCCAATCAAAAAATTGCGATTATCGGTGCCGGGAAAATGTCGCGTCTGTTGGTGCAACACCTCGTTTCTAAAGGGGCCGAAGACATCACCATTGTTAACCGTTCCGAACGGGGGGCGCGGGATCTCGCGAAAAAATTCCCCGATGTGGATCTGCAATTAGAACTGTTACCAGAGATGCTCAATGTCGTTGAACAGGCGGACATTGTCTTTACCAGTACCGGGGCGACGGAACCGATTCTCGACCGAGCGAAACTGGAAAATCTCGATCTTCACACGTTAATCTTGATCGATATTTCTGTGCCCCTTAACGTTGCTGCCGATGTGGAAGAAATCGCCGGCGTTCGTTTATATAATGTGGACGCCCTCAAGGAAGTAGTGGCCCAAAACCAAGCGTCCCGCCGCAAAATGGCCGAAGAAGCCGAAGCCCTTTTAGAAGAGGAAGTAGAAAACTATATCCAATGGTGGCAGTCCCTCGAAACCGTCCCGACCATTAGTTCCCTACGCAGCAAAGTCGAAAGCATTCGGGAGCAGGAGCTGGAAAAAGCCCTCTCTCGCCTCGGCGCAGAATTTGAAGAGAAGCACCAGGAAGTCATCGAAACCTTGACCCGGGGGATTGTTAATAAAATTCTCCATGATCCGATGGTGCAACTGCGGGCTCAACAGGACATCGAAGCCCGTCGAGTTTGTCTACAATCGCTGCAAATGCTGTTTAACCTCGAAACGGAAGAGGCGATTTAGCAAGAGCCTAAGGCATTATTCAACCCAATAAATTTCGGTTTGAGCCGGTGTTTTCGCTAGGATGATGAACGCGGAGACTCCGGCTCTGTAAGTTTATTTTTTAATTTCTTTTAAATTTCTGAGGTAAATAAATGCGCCAAAATCGATGGAAAAAGGCGATCGCCAGTTTGTTGATCGTGATTAGTTGTACGTTGGCTGCTTGTGGTGGCGTTGGTAGCCTCCAGGGCTATAGCAATGGCACCTATGGCTATCAGTTTCTCTATCCCAATGGTTGGATTCCCGTTGACGTCAGCAAGAGCGATACTGGCGTAGATGTGGTGTTTCGGGATTTGGTGGAATATTCCGAAAATTTGAGCGTCATTATCAGTGATGTTCCCGCCGATAAAGCCTTAAACGATCTCGGCACCCCCACCGACGTTGGCTATCGGTTTATGAAAGAAGCAAGCCAAAATAGCGATCGCCAACCTGAATTGATCCGGGCCGAAAGCCGCACCGACAAGGGCCAAACCTATTACACCCTCGAATATCGCGTCACCCTCCCTGAAGGTCAAATGCGCCATGACCTCGCCACCGTTGCCGTCAAGCTAGGCAAACTCTATACCTTTAATCTCTCGACCCGCGAAAGCCGTTGGCCCCAAGTGGAGAAACTCTTTAACGCGATGGTCAATTCCTTTAAGGTCTAATTGATCAGCCATATTCAAGCAATATTTTTGACACCTTGATCCGCCAGTGCATCCACCTGGGTATGCTGTAATTGCCTTTGTTTGCGCCGCCTTACCTCAAAACACCATGGAATTTGTCCTTGCGTCCGCTTCCCCAGCCCGTCGTCGTTTACTCCAAGGCATTGGGATCAACCCCATTGTCCACGTAAGTAACTTTGATGAATCTCAAATTCATCATGATGATCCGGCCCAGTTGGTCGAAGCCCTCGCTGCGGCCAAAGCAAAAACCGTGGCCCAACATCGTCAAGATGCTTTAATCCTCGGCTGCGATTCAGTGCTCCATGTCCGAGGGGAAATCCTGGGGAAACCGGCCTCCCCTACTGAGGCGATCGCCCGGTGGCAAACCATGCGGGGCCATTACGGTTTGCTCTACACAGGCCATGCCCTCGTGGATCAAACCCAAAACCAACTGCTCGTGCGCCACGGAGTTACAAAAGTCTATTTCGCAGCCATTGACGATGACACCATTGCGGCCTATGTGCGCAGCGGTGAACCCCTACAATGTGCGGGGTGTTTTGCCCTTGAAGGAAAAGGGGGGCTTTTTATCGAAAAAATTGAAGGCTGCCATAGTAATGTTATTGGCTTGAGCCTGCCGCTATTGCGGGAAATGCTGACCCACCTCGGCTATACCGTTCAGCACCTATGGCCCTAGGATCAGCGGCAATGTCAAGCAAATAGGGCAATGTTACATTTACTGGCATTTTACCAACGACATTTTAGGGATGGGATATTCTGAGAAGAAATAACATCCGCCCAGCCACCATCCCCAGGCTTTTATCCATACCGCGCCCCCATTTTTGCGCCAACCCAGTGACCAAGGAGATTCCACCATGTCCTTAAGCGATGAATTTAAGCAAGCTCTCCGCAGCGGCGACCTTTCCAAAGCCTTTACGATGGTGGCGAGTAAGGCAGCAACCCTAAATATTACGACTCGCATTGTCCGTCATCCCGACCAGAGCGGGCCCTACCCTCCCGATACGAGTCTCCATACCCAAGTCGATCTCATCAATGGCACCGTCGAAAATGATGTCGGCGAGGCCGTACTTAATAACGCTCAGTACCAAAATCTCCAGCATTTTCATCAACAGCAGGTTGCCCTGGGTCACCGTAAAATTCAAGAAAATTTCCAGGGTTTGCAGCAGCTATTTCAGTTGCTCGTGACCCTGCAGCAATACGACCGCTTGATGAATGCCGAGGAACCCCTAGATTTGAAGTTTCTTGAAATTCCTAACCAAACGCTCATGGCCGCCACGGTTAAGGTTGTTGAGCCTTTTTCGGAAACGCCGCCGGAGAGTGACAAAATTCCCCCTCTGCCCCATAACTCCCTACCAACGGTAGCCCCAGGTGCTCCGACCGAATCAGCTGCGGAACCTCAGCCCAGCTTTGTCGTAGAAAAGAACGAGGCAAAGGACCTAGCGGATGCTGATTCTCTCAACTTTTTAGATAATTTTGCGGAAATTGCCCTGGATGAAACGCCAGAGGCGACCCTGACGACCCCTGAAGCCCCAGAAATTGAAGATTGGGAAACCCCCGTTGATACCACGGCGGCAGAACGGGCTAACGGCGATCGCCCCGATGCCTATGTTCCCAATTTGGCAGATTTTGAAGTAGACAGCAATCCCTTCGGAGATGAGGCAGTAGACGATTTAGAATTAGAAGATTTACTTGAAGACCCCGAAACTCCCGTAGCAGAGACAGCGACATCGTTAGAAACCACGGATCTAGATGCGGTCGATGATGAGACTTTATTTACATTTTTGAATCAGGATTGGCACAATCACCCAGGCGTCACAGAGATCAAGTCCCTCGATGGGCCGGAGACAGACCGATTGCCTTTACCTCCTCTTCCGGAAAATTGGTTGGAGCAGGAACTGGCCGCAGAAGCAGAGGCTTTACCTGATCTGGCAGAGTCCGAAGCTAATGATGGTGATAGTGAAGCAGACTTAGGGGACTTCAATGAAACCATCGCTGACTTTGGGGAGGATATTTTCATAGAGGATCTGGCCCTCGGCGAACTCCCGGAAGATGAACTTGGCGATCGCCTAAGCCAAGCCTTCCCGGATGTCACCACCGCCGATTTTGACAATGACCCGGAAGCCTCATCAGAGTTGACGGCAGATGATGCCTTGCCCAACGAGGAATTCAGCGAAGAAGAAGAATTAGACTTTACGGACTCTGACTTAGAACGTTTAGAGACTTTGGCCGCCGCTGACTTGGACGATCTTCTGGGGAGTAATGAAGAAACGCTCATTGAAACCACCGAAGCAGATGCGGCGATCGCCCCCGAAGAAACCATTACAGATCACCAAGACCTGCCCACGGATCTAGAGGATTTGGACGCCTTTGATTTCAACCTCTTCCCCACAGATTTAGACGAAAATACCCTCGGCCCCTTAAATGCCCCAGACCTTGGCAGTTCAGACTTAGCCCTGGATCTAGAATTAGATGACGATGGAGACCTAGACCTCGATCCCGATGCTTTTGATGCCGATTTTGAGCTTGGGGCTGATCCCTTGGCAACGGCAGATCCCCTAGCCGAGGAAGACTTCGATCTGCCCAGTGATTTTGAGCTTGATCTCGAACCCATTGATCATTCCAACAATATTAGTGGTGATTCTGGGTCAGATACCGATTCCCTAGAAGCTCCAGAAGCTCTATCTGAAGAAGATTTTGAGCAATTTGACGATTTTGAGTTTGACCTCGACCAGATGGATCTCTCTGGGGAAATAGCCCTTGATCCCCTCGATGCATCCTTTGATTTAGATCTAGAACAACAAGACTTCACCGAGGATATTCACGTCGCCCCTGATGCCCCACCAGAATCCACAACGGATCCCGACGCTTGGCTGTCAGAGGGAGCCGACCCAGAGGAAGAAGATGCTGATATCTTTAACCTAGGGGAACTCGATGAGGCAGCACTGCTTGACTTTGATCTCGATCAAGACCATCTCTCCGAACTTGAAATCGAAGCCCTTGATCACCAGGAAAATTCCCACGACTTTGAGGCCGGTGAGTTCAGCAAAGAGACTGTGATTCAGGCAGATTTTCAACAGCCAGATGATCTTAGTCCGCAAGATGCTGCAGCCCTGGACTTTGACGACTTAGACCTCGATCTTGACCCCCAAACTTTGCCACCGGAGGCCATGGCCCTTTGGGATGATGATCTTGACCTTACAGCCGATCTCCCTTCCCTAGGAGATGAAAGCAACGGCACTAGCGAGGCCAATCATCACCATGACGCAACGGCCGTCCCGACCAATGATTTCAGTGATGATAGTTGGTTAGAGGAACTTGATCTGTCGGGTGAACTAGATCCTGATTTCGATCTTGCCCTTGATGACGAAAATTCAGCGATAGATATCACCAGCCTCGATAATCTGGATCAAGACAGTGCCATTGATCTATCCGCCAGCGATGAGGCGATCGCCCCCGATGGGGATCTAGATTTAGAAGAAGCGCTAGCAGATTTAGAAGAGCTGAGTGCCTTTGATAGCAAGGACTTTGATGATTTTGATTTTGGAGACGAGACGCCTCTTTTTCTAGAAGAAGAGTCCTAGGTTTTACTGCTAACGACGCTCCCAATTGTTTCATCCCACTTTTTTGGTCTCCCATGAATCGTTCTGCTCCCGAAGCCAAATCCCCTCAGTCCCAGCCTGCTGCCATGGACCCATTTATCCAGGCTCTAAATCAGGTTTTTCTGGATGCAACCACCTTAGAGGTCAGTACGATGGTGGTCGATGCCATTGATGGTCAGCGATTCATTCCCCAGGAGGTTTATCAAGATTTGTATTATCTCAGGGAGGATACACTCAGCCAGCAGCATTATTCTCCTGATTTACAGGCGGCCTACGGCAATTTGCGATCGCAACTGGCGCGACAATACCACGCTCTCCTTAGGGAACCGACACACCCTTTGTATCATGGCGAAAATTCCAACTCTCTACCCCCACTCCCTAATCCCACGGGCAATGCCCAAGATCAGCGGCAAATTCAAAATCTACTTGGCGATCGCCAATTTCTCTGTTGCCTACGCAAACTAGGAGAACTAAAAATTGCCCTTGACCAACGCAAACGACAGCACCAACAAGCGAAACAGCCCCTCCCCGAAGGCATTATTTACGCGAAAACAATCCTGCAACTGGATGGCACCATTACAAATACCTACACCGAAGCCCTGATGAGCCATCCCCACTGCACGACAATCCTCCAGGCCCACCAGCACAATATCCAAACCAGCGAACAGCACTGGCAGGGACTCTTAAGATTTTTTATCAGTCTCATTCAAGGCACGTTCAAACGACAACCCAAACCGAGTTCACAAACATCCAAAGCCCGACCAAGTCTCCCCAGAGCGTCCCTTGCCAAGCCCCAATAGTTTTCTCTGTCATTTACGCTTTTTGCCCTTTCTCCCGTGACTGTTTCCGCCCACCCCTACATCCAACTGGATCAAGAACAGCTAACGCCGCCACTGCAGTCCACACTCTGCCACGGGGTTTTATTTGTGTTGGATCACGATGACCTTTTGCAGCTCCTGGCGCTCAAAAACCAAGGGCAAACCCTAACGTTTACCGATGAGTTCAACCTCGCTTGGCGAAAATATGTGCTTTTTCGGAAAGGTGATTGGCCCCAGGCGTCCCTCTCTTTTCTGTTGCGTTACGAAGGGATCAACGTTTTAAAGACCCAAATTGGACTTGATGGCGGTGTGTTGCACCAAGTGGTAGCGGATCTACTGCCGTCGCCTTCCCTCTATCAACAGTTAGCAGAAATTCAAGGGTGGTTTATTGGGCAATTATTGACGCAATTACCCTGGCGACAACGAAAGTATGGTTTCAGTTATCTCGCCTGGCCCTTGGCGATCGCCTTTGTATTCATCTCTGTGGCCTTGGGTTGGTCAACGCTGATGATGCAACCCTTACTGTGGATCCTCGTTCCCATCGTCTTGGGCCTGCTCGGCTGGGGATTGCAGACCTTATTACGACAATGGCGATATCCCCTAAAACGCTGGTTGCTCTCCCAGGTACTTTATGGCCGCTTTGCCCAGCGCGATCGCCTTAGAAACTGGGGACTCCGCTGGCTCCATTTCCTTTGATCGTTGATCAATTAACGTTAAAGCAAACTTTGGCCTAGGAGTTCATTGGCTCCGAAACCTGAGTTGTCTCCCCGTGGTTTACCCGCGACGGCAACTCCAGGCAGTAACCCGCCCCATAAACCGTTTTGATGTACTGGGGACGACGGGGCTCCGGCTCTAACTTCGTGCGCAGGTGGCGAACGTGCACCCGGATGGTCTCGATATCATCGGAAGGATCATAACCCCACACTTCCTTGAGGATTTCGCTGGGAGAAATGGTCTGACCATGGCGTTGAAGGAGACAGTGGAGCAATTCAAATTCAAGGTGAGTCAACTTGATGGTCTGATCGAACCAAATCGCCTCGAATCGCTCTGGAATTAACGTTAAAGGGCCGTAGTTCAAAATTTCTGTGTGTTTGGCGGCCTGGGGAATGCGATCGCTCCGTCGCAATAAAGCCCGCACCCGCACCAACATTTCTTCGACTTCAAAGGGCTTCGTGAGGTAATCATCGGCCCCGGCGTTAAAGCCATCCACCTTATCTTGGGTTTGCCCCAGGGCGGTTAACATCAAAATGGGGATATCTGCTGTGCGTTCTTCCCGCCGGATCCGTTGACAAACGGTAAACCCGTCCACTTTCGGCAACATCAGATCCAGCATGACCAAATCGGGTTGTAGCTGCACCGCCAATGCCTGACCTTTAATACCGTCTTCGGCACGACTGACGTCATAACCCGCCATTTCAAGGTTTATCGCAACCAATTCGGCGATCGCCGGATCATCATCAATAATTAAAATTCGAGGCATCACAACCAAGCTAAAGCAACTGCTTCTATCTTAAAAGGAAAATTCAAAAGGATTAAGGAATTTTCACAAAATTCCCCGGTCATGACAATCAAAATTTATGGATAATCGGCCTTATTCTTTGATTTTCAAAGGTTTCATCCACTCGATCTATTTAGAAAGAACATTACAGATTACCAAGCAATGTTAACTTTTGCGTAAATTTATTGGCGCTCAGCCTCAAAAATATAAAGAAAATCTTAAGGCGACAAGCGTGCTTTTTGGGCGCGATTCTTATGGTACCAAGCTGCAATTTCTGGACACCAAGTTTCAAAGTGAACAAATAATAATTCACAAAGTTGTTGGGCTTCTAGTTGGGCGTCTTTTTTCCAACGCAAATCTAACAAATGCATCAGCGATCGCACATTGCAACTCATAACAAAGTGTTGCCGCGCATCAAAAGGAATCAAACTCCGAGCGTGCTCCTCTGCCAAGCCTTCTTCAATCCGTTGCCGATAGCGATCGCAGGCAGCCAGACACCATTCCTTATCAGCGTTACGCTGCTCTTCTGAGTAAAAATATTTTTTACCTTGACGATTGTCATACTTACCCACAGGCCGTAGGTAAAAGACCTCTTCCACGTCCCGCTTGCCTTCTGCTACGTCAATAATCCGCTGTCCTGTGTATCGAAAGCTCTGAACATCAAAGGAGACGCCCACGCGATGAGTCCGGATTTGCTGCATCATCGAGTGGGGAAAATAGCCCACATTAAAAACAATCTGGGGATGTTCCAGGGGGCCATAGTGACCGCGACCACCCGCCAAAAGATGTTTGACAATTAACTCCCCTGCTTTTTGTTCGTCTGGAAAATTACTCTGTTGTTCCCACACAAATTCCTCGCAGTAGTCCTGGTGCATGGCACTCCAGATAGTTTGCTGGGGGTTGGGGGTAGAGCGGAGCACTTCAACGCGAAATTTATCCATGACAATTCAAACTCAGGAGCAAATGGAGATGTAGGGAAAGAAAAGATTTGATTTCACCATAGACAAAAATAAGCGATGTCCATGGGGGTTGTAATAAAAATTGGGGCGATCGCCAAACACATTCAGAATCTATCTAGACCCTGGGTAGGGTGACTTTTCCGGCTTGGTTTTGGTATTTGCCCCCCCGATCGGAATAGGTGGTATTGCAAGGATCACCTTCAAAGAAAAGTAGCTGCACAACCCCTTCATTGGCATAAATACGGCAGTCGGTACTAGAGGCGTTGCTGAATTCAAGGGTGATTGCACCGCACCAGGAAGCCTCCAGGGGGGTTGTGTTCGCAATCAGACCGACACGGGCATAGGTGGACTTACCAAGACAGATCGCGGTGACATTGGGGGGCATCTGAATTTTTTCGAGGGACACGCCCAAACCATAGGAATTAGCCGGAATAATAAAGTAGTCACCGTATTCATCGCGCTTGAGGTCAACCCGTTCAAGGTTTTCCGGGCTGAAGGCTTTGGGGTTTACAACGGTGCCAGGGATGTGGCGGAAAATAAGAAATTCTTCGGGGCTGAGGCGAATATCGTAGCCATAGCTAGAAAGGCCGTAGCTGAGAGCGGGTACAGTCTGCTGGGGGGACAGTTGGATCTGGCGGATCAGTGAGGCTTCAAAGGGGGAAATCATTCCCTGTTGGGCTTGTTCGAGGATCCAAATGTCATTCTTCAGCATAGTTCCTGTAGCTAAAATCGCTCATCATAGCAAAAAACAAAAACTATATAATCCCACAAAAACCCCACAAATTTGGAGTTTGGAGTTTATTTTTTTAATTTGGAGAAATTTGCAGAGCGGCGATCGCCCCTGAAATATCCCAACCGCGCCCCCGGAATTCCCCAACCGCCAAAAAACACTCCCTGTTTTAAAATACCCTTTGTAGCCAAATCGCTTTAAAATCAAGCCATTATAACCATACAAAGGAGTATTTCCATGAGCGCAGAAAGCATGATGTTCAACGGCTTTATCATTGCCATCACCGCAGTCCTCTTTGGTGTAGCTTGGGGATTTTTGATCCTCAAAATCCAAAATAAAGCAGGCAAAGCCGAATAGGTTCAGCACACGATTGTTAGGATAGGGGTATAGCCTTATATCCCTCCCTCACTGGCGATCGCCCTCCACAATCATGTTTAACTTCTTCAAAAATAAACAAACCGAACCAGCCGCCCCGCCCCCACCGCAAGACCCAACACCACGGATCGAATTTTTCAACGGCATCAGCGAAGAACTCAGCAACGTTAGCCTGCAGCGCAACCCTAAAACGGGCGTTAAATCTGTCTCCATGACCTTTGCCCAACTCAATGCCCTCGACCGTTTCCAGAGCTTTACCGCTGGTTCTAATGGCATTGTCCGACTGATCGACGAAGAAGGAGACATCGCCGTTACCCCCTCCAGTTGCCGCATCGTCTTTGGCGGTGAAGAAGGAGACGAACTGCGGGGCGTCATTTGTCGCTTTGAAATTGACAATGCTGACCACTGGGAAAGATTCATGCGTTTCATGCACCGCTACGCCGATGAACATGGCTTTGCCTATGGTGAAAGTGCTGAGACCTCCAATGAACCATCCCCATTAACATCAGAAACAGATTCAGAAGCTTAGGATGCAGGATTAAGCCCCTTGTCATCCCAAAAGCGCATCGATCCCTATAAAGAGTATCAGCGGTTACGAATTTAGCGAAGAAAGAATGTGATTCTTTATCACAACTTCTTGCGGTGGCGAGAGATTTTTAGGCCATTCGAACTATCAGCAGGAAAATAAACAATTGTCGGAATCAAATAATATTGGTCTCCTCACAATGGGAAAGAATAATCCCCTCGTTTATTTTCTTGATATTCATAATTAATTGATTAGTTCGAACTCCCATAAGGTCGAAAATTGACAGTCTGACCTGCAGCTTGAGAATACTCTTTTTAGGATGGTAAACAATGCTTGGAGAAATGTGGTCATTTAATGGCAGGTATAAGATCCTGCACATGACCTGGTTTGCTTTTTTCCTGTCGTTCGTGGTGTGGTTTAATTTTCCACCTTTCGCAACCACCATCGCCCAGGACTTTGGCTTAGACAACGCTCAACTAGGCACAATCGGGTTGTGTAATGTTGCTTTGACGGTGCCCGCACGGATCATTATCGGCATGCTGTTAGATAAATACGGCCCCCGGTTAACCTACTCATTATTGTTGATCTACGCTGCGGTTCCTTGTTTGATTTTCGCGACGGCCCAGAGCTTTAATCAACTGGTATTAGGACGCCTCTTAATGGGGATTGTTGGGGCTGGTTTTGTGATCGGGATTCGGATGGTCGCAGAATGGTTTCCCCCCAAAGATGTGGGCACGGCAGAAGGCATTTATGGGGGCTGGGGCAACTTTGGCTCGGCATTTTCGGCCTTTACCATGGTGATTTTTGGGATCATTTTGGCTTTCCTCCCCGGTGCGTTTAATTTCGGCCAGCCGGAAAGTTTTAAGATTCTCTTTTTCCCGGAATTTAATACGGCTATTTTGAATTGGCGGGCGGCGATCGCTGGTACAGGGATTATCGCGGCTTTGTATGGGATGTTGTATTACTTCAGCGTGAGTGATACCCCCCCTGGGAAAACGTACCACCGCCCGAAGAGTGCCCGGGGCATGGAAGTCACCACCAAGAAGGATTTCTGGTTCCTGTTGGCCATGAATTTGCCTTTGACCCTGATTTTGATGGTGCTGGCGTGGCGTTTGCAAAAGGTGAATTTTTTAAATGGCACTGGCTTGGCGATCGCCATCCTGGCGCTAGTGGGCCTCTACCTGTTCCAGACCTACAACTGCTGGACTGTGAATAAGGACTTAATGACCGGGAAAAAACGCTATGCCCCGGAAGATCGCTATGACTTTAGCCAAGTGGCCATTTTAGAATTGACCTATATTGTGAATTTTGGTTCTGAGCTTGCGGTGGTGACCATGTTGCCGGCTTTCTTTGAAGGCACCTTTAGTTTGGACAAGGCAACGGCGGGGATTATTGCTTCTAGCTATGCGTTTATGAACTTGATGTCTCGCCCAGGGGGAGGCTTGATCTCCGATAAGATGGGCAGCCGGAAATGGACAATGGTTGTCCTCACGGTGGGTATGGGGATTGGTTATCTCCTGATGAGTTCGGTGGCGGGGACTTGGCCCTTGGCGATCGCCGTTTTGTTAACGATGGCCTGTTCTTTCTTTGTGCAAGCCGCAGAGGGTTCAACCTTTGCGATTGTTCCCCTCGTCAAACGACGCATTACCGGGCAAATTGCTGGAAACGTTGGCGCCTACGGCAATGTGGGAGCAGTGGCCTATTTGACAGTGCTATTGTTGCTCACCGAAGCTTCGGCAGGGGCCAATGGGGGCGAACCCGTGATGGCAGCGGTGAATGCCGGTTTCTTCCAAGTGTTGGGGATTACAGGTTTAATTGTTGCTTTCCTCTGTGCCTTTTTCCTCAAAGAACCCAAGGGTTCCTTTGCTGAGTTCCATGAAGGCGAAACGGAAATGACAGCGACTCCTCCCGTTGAGGAAGAAGCAACCTATTAGGTTTTTGAGATTAGTTTAGGCACAACCTGTAAAACAAAAGTCATGGCAAGTAATGGCGTTTTACAGGTTTTTTCTATATACGTGCTTTGGGGCCATGGTAAGTCTCTCTTGATCATCGCCCCAGGGGATTTTTCCCTTTATGAATGCCATTTAATTTTCTGGCATTTTTTAACTCTATTATTGAAGTCTTAAAGTTAGCGGTTTAGCAATGGATCAACGCAAAACGAAAACCCTTTGTCCCTATTGTGGTGTTGGTTGTGGCCTCGAAGTTTCTGAGGTGATCAAAAATGAACAACCCACCCTCAAAGTCATGGGCGATCGCCAACATCCATCCAGCCTCGGTAAAGTCTGTGTTAAGGGCGCGACCATTGCCGAATCCCTCGATCAAGACCGCTTACTCTACCCTATGTATCGGCGATCGCTACAGGATCAATTCCAGCGCATCAGTTGGGATGACGCCTTTGAGCTAATTGTGGAGCAGATCAAAACGGTAAAGGCAACCCTCGGCGTTGAAGGTATTGCCATGTATGGCTCCGGACAGCTCCAAACCGAAGACTATTACACCGCCCAAAAACTCCTCAAGGGCTGCCTCGGCACCAACAATTTCGATGCCAACTCCCGCCTCTGTATGTCCTCTGCCGTGGCGGGCTATATCCAGAGCTTTGGGGCTGATGGGCCGCCTCCTTGCTACGAAGACCTAGAATTAACCGACTGCGCCTTTATCATCGGCAGCAATACCGCCGAATGTCACCCGATTGTGTTTAACCGCCTACGCGAACACCACAAACGCTCTAAGGCAAAGTTAATTGTCGTTGATCCCCGCCGCACCAAAACTGCTGAAGTGGCCGATCTTCACCTGGCGATCAAACCCGGCACCGATATTGATTTACTCAACGGCATTGCGCATCTATTACTGAAATGGAGCAAAATCGATACCCTCTTCATCGATGAATGTACCAAGGGCTTTTCTAAATATGCGATGCTCATCCAGAGCTATACTCCCGAAACGGTGGCCCGACGCTGTGGGATTCGCATTGATCACCTCGAACAAGCCGCAAAATATTGGGCCAATGCGGACAATGTTCTATCCCTGTGGTCGATGGGGATGAACCAATCCGCCGAGGGTACAGCCAAGGTACGCACCCTAATTAATTTGCACCTAATGACCGGGGAAATTGGCAAGCCGGGGGCCGGGCCTTTTTCCCTCACGGGTCAACCCAATGCCATGGGGGGCAGAGAAGCGGGGGGACTGGCCCATTTACTGCCGGGATATCGCCTCGTCAAAAATCCAGACCACCGCGCCACCTTAGAAAAAGCCTGGCAATTACCCCCAGGAACTATTTCACCACTGCCCGGAAAAGATGCCTGGGCAATGATCGAGGGGCTAGACAGGGGGACAGTGGGTTTGTTGTGGGTGGTGGCGACGAATCCAGCGGTGAGTATGCCAGACTTGGAACGAACCAAGGCTGCATTGTTAAAATCCCCTTTTACCATTTGCCAGGATGCCTATTACCCCACGGAAACATCTAACTACGCCCATCTCCTCTTGCCAGCGTTGCAGTGGGGCGAGAAAACAGGCGCAATGACCAATTCGGAGCGAGTTGTGACCTATTGTCCCCAGTTCCGCGATCGCCCCGGTGAAGCCTGGGCTGATTGGGAGATTTTCGCCGAGGTAGGACGCCGCCTCGGATTTCAGCAACAGTTCCGGGCGGTATCTTCAGCAGAGGTTTACGCCGAATTCGTGCAGCTCACGGGCGATCGCCCCTGTGATATGACGGGGCTAAGTCACCAACGTTTGGCCACCGAAGGCCCGATCCAATGGCCCTGTCCCGCCAATGAGACCAAGTGCGATCCAGAAACAACAGCCGACAACCGGGGTTTATTGCAAAAATTATTCCACCAGGACGAACCCCTCAAGGGCAAACGGCTTTACACCGACCGACGGTTCCATACCCCCGATGGCCGGGCCAGGTTTGCGGCTTACCATTCCCGGGGTCTCGCAGAACCGCCAAACACCGACTATCCTTTTGTGCTGACCATTGGACGACTCTACGGCCATTGGCACACGATGACCCGCACGGGACGAATCAAAAAAATCCAAAAAATGCACCCAAATCCTTTCCTAGAAATTCACCCCCGTGATGCAGACCGTCTCAGCATTACCGATGGGGAAATGGTGGAAGTGCGATCGCCGCGCGGTACGGCCCGATTTCCAGCGCTGATCACGAAAAATATTACCCCTGGCACCGTTTTTGCGCCGATGCACTGGGGCGCTTTGTGGGGAGAAGATACCGAAGCTAATGCCCTGAGCCATGCCGAAGCCTGTCCCGATTCATTGCAGCCGGAATTAAAAGCCTGTGCCGTGAATGTGCAAAAAATCACCGGCCCTGTTCCCCAGGAAAAAGCGACAGCCGAGCCTGTATTGCAGCAGCTTTAGGACGATCCGAAACCTGGGTTATGATATCCCTTTTGAACGTGAGCAATTGGGGTTGGTATGGCAGTGGACTACGACTTGGTGGTGATTGGGGCAACGGGGGCCGGCATCGCAACGGCAAAACGGGCGATCGCCTCTGGCAAAAAAGTTGTTTTAGTGCAGCAAACAGGGGAGCCACTCCAGGATCAACAGGGACTCGCCCTTGAAAAAACCTTGCTACACCTAGCCGAACAATCTCAACCAATGGATATTGCCACTTGGATCAAGGGGGCGATCGCCCCTGATGATTTCTATGAACCCTTGGCACACCTGGCAGAAGCGGGCGTTGATGTGATCCCAGAAATGGGCAATTTTGTCTGGAAACCCAGCACCTGTTTTGTCACCGCAACCCGTCGCCTCCAAAGCAAACATTATGCGATCGCCACGGGCACCACTTGGGTTACCCCTCCCCAGGATGGCTTTTTAAGCCCCACTGACCTCTTAAATCCAGAAATTTGGCGCACCCTGCCAGAAAAAATTGTCCTTGTCGGTCACGATCCCCATTGCCTTACCCTTGCCTACTGCCTCGCAAAATTGGGAAAAACAGTCACGTTAACTAGCGAAAAAAGCCTATTGCCCACGGAAGATCCTGACTGCGTCCAACGGTTACAGACTTGCCTCGAAGTGGCGGGGGTAACGCTCCAGTTTGGGATCATCCCAGACCTTTTTAACCAGGAAAATAAAGCCGTCATTTGGGCCAAAGAGCGCCGGGGTTTAACGACGCAACTGAATTTGCCCCCCGATTTTTGTCAGCCGCCCCAGATGTGGCTACGGGTTGATCCTGAGCTTAGAACTCACCGCAGCAATATTTATGGGGTCGGGCCAGTGCTTGGTGGTTATGCTTTGCCGGAATTGGCGATCGCCGAAGCGACAACCCTCGTGAACAATATGGCCCAGCGCCGGAAAATGCCCTGTGTCTACGGCGAAATCCCCTATCGTCTGTTTGAACCTCTACCCTTTGATCACATCGGTTTTCAAGGCGCCAATCTTCCCGCCGACACAAAAATCCTGAGTAAAACTCTGATGATCGATCGCGTTGATCAACTGCAATTTTCCCAAGACTTAACGCTCAAATTGTGGCTCGATGGCCAGGATCAACTGTTGGGGGCCACCATCCTCGGCGATCGCTCCGGCAAACTGATTTACCATTGCCGTGATTTGATTCAAAACCAAAAACCTTTCCAGACATGGGACAATCTCCTAGAAAATGCGGGCCTTTTGGCGGAGATGGTGTGGTGATGCAGCGTGAAACCCAAGCAAAATTTATCGTTTTTGAAGGGGTTGACGGTTCCGGTAGTTCAACCCAAGCCGAGCTTTTGTATCAACATTTTCAGCGACAAAAGATCCCCGCCGTCCTCAGTCCCGAACCCTCCAACGGCATTATCGGCAACCTCGTTCGCGAGACCCTACGGCAACGGCTGCGCTTTACCACTGATCCAGTCCAACTAAATCGGCAACTGGCCTATCTCTTCGCTGGCGATCGCCATGATCATCTTTACAACGAAATTGATGGCGTCTTCAAACAACTTGCCGCTGGGATCCAGGTGATTACGACCCGCTATTATTTTTCTTCCCTCGCCTACAACGCCAACAATGCCGCCGAATACGAATTTATTTACCGTCTCAACCAAGATTTTCCCAATCCCGATCTGGTGTTTTATTGCGATCTTCCCGTGGAGGTGGCCCTAGAGCGCGTCCAAAGGCGATCGCACCAAGAAATCTACGAAACCAAAACCAAACTTACCCAAGTGCGCCAAAACTATCAACAAATTTTTCAAACCTATCCAGGGAATTGGCAACAACTCGACGCCACCCAACCCCCTGAAACCATCCACCAGCAAATTCTTCAGACTATTGCTGATTATTTTGTAACTGCTCCTGAATCTGGGTCGGACTAGGCGGCGTCCCGAACTCCTCTAGGGGCTGCAACTCCAAATCAAACCCATTCCCATTGGGCGGTGGTAGCGGCGTGCCACTATCGAGGGGCTCAAGCTGAAAATCATTATTCGGATTGACTCCCGGCACCTGGGGAATTGTCGGCGCACCTGGATTCAAGCCCGGAGTTTGTTGGCCCTCAAAGAAAGAATCAAGGGCCTGTTCCCCCTGGGTGCCTGCGCCCGTTCCCAAGGCGACCCGTTCGCCACCAATGGATTTGAGCCAATCTAAAACCTGAATCACTTCCTGATAGGGCCGCTTTTCCGACGCATTGAGCACAACGACACCATTAGGATTGCGCCCTAAATAATCCTCAACAATTTGTGAAAATTGGGCCTGGGTCTCAATCAGTTGTTTTTCCACATAGATTTGCCCAAAGTCCGTCAAACTTACAATGACCATATCGGGCATTTGGGTCGTTGCGCTCTCCGCCACAGGTAAGTTTAAGTTAATTGCTTGCTGTCGCGATAAATTCACTGCCGCCAGGATAAAAAAGGTCAGCACACAAAAAATTACATCGATCAGCGGAATAATTTCGATGCGCAGATCCGGCGCAGAATTTTCTTGCCAGAGTTGGAACGGCCTTAAACCCAAAGTTTCTGGCTTAATTGGCTCACGCTTCATTTTGGTCTCCTTCAATGAGCATTGCATCTACATTGTCAACAGAAGCAGGTAATCCTTCGAGATAATTTTGGCGATAGAGCATTTCTAGTTCACTGCCCGCTTGACGGAAAAGGCGCACCTGATTGCTCGAAAGCGCTTGGAACAAACGGTAAAAAGCTAGGGCCACAATCGCGACGATCAAACCCATCGCCGTCGAAAAGAGCGACTCACTGATCCCCAAGGTTACCCCCGTGGTCGAATCTGTACCTAAATCACTCAATTGGATTGATCCTAAGGAGTTGATTAAGCCCAAAACAGTTCCCAGGAGACCTAACAAAGGCGAGAGGGCAATGACTGCTTCTAAGACCTTTTCACCGCGACGCATATTCGCCAATTCTTCATCTGCCGCCGCTTCGAGGGCCAAGTGAAAAATTTCTGGGTCGGTGGCCTGTTGCTTCAAAGGAGCATAGAGGAAGCGACCAAGGGGATGTTTTTGGCAGGTGCGGGCAATTTCGCTCACCGCTTGCCATTGGTAATGGGCAGCATCCAAAATTTTGTCCTGGACCCGCTGGCTTTGTTGGATCACTTTCCACCAAAACCACAGCCGCTCAATAATCGTACTCAGAGCCATAATCGACAAGAGTACTAGGGGCCACATCGCTGGCCCCCCACGGTTTAGGATATCTAGAACATTCACCGAGGCACCTCACTCCGGTCACACCAAAAAAAAGACTGCTCCAATTCTAAGGTTTTTAATGGTGTTTTATTCGTCTGTTGGAGGGCAGAAATTTTTAGGGAAATTTCTGGATTTTTTGATTATTGGATCGGATTGTGGATCGTTACCAGTTTTGTCCCGTCGGGAAAAGTCGCTTCTACCTGTACTTCATCCACCATTTCGGCGACCCCGGCCATGACATCATCACGGGTCAGCCAAGTCTGTCCTTCGCTCATCAGTTCGGCGACCAGTTTACCTTCCCGTGCTCCTTCCAGGATTAAGCCTGAAATGTAGGCCACCGCTTCAGGATAGTTGAGCTTAAGTCCTTTATTTTTCCGGCGTTCCGCCACTAGAAAGGCCGTAAAAATGAGCAGCTTGTCTTTTTCCTGGGGCGAGAGTTGCATGGTTTGGACTGATATGCGGATGAATGTGATTTTAGTCTACCTTGACTCCCCTAAATTCAAACCCACTACCCCAGTAATCAGGTCGAGAACTTTTTATTTTTTCTGAGCTAATCAGTAAAGTAATATGGATAAAAATATGTAAAGCTATATGTACTCATCGTTTGAGTGGCATCATCAACGGAATATTAGTAACAAAGCAAAACATGGTATTGATTTTGAAACGGCCCAATATGCTTTCTTCGATCCCCATCGTTTAATTGTCCATGATGCTCAGCATAGCGAGGTGGAAGAGCGATGGTTCTGCATTGGTAAAGTAGAAGAGCGTATTTTGACGGAGCGGTTTACCTATCGCCATCAGGTTATTCGTATTTTTGGTGCTGCTGAATGGCGTAATATGGAGAAAATTTTATGAGCAATATCACGCCGGATCCCGCTAAACCGATTGGTGAAGTTACTGTGGTGAGAGATTTTTTACCGGCACCGGAGGAATTGATTCCCAAGAAAAACCATGTGCGGGTGACGATGGAATTTACCCAGGAAAGCATTGAATTTTTTAAACAAGAAGCAAAACGCCACAACGCTTCCTACCAAGCGATGATTCGTAATCTTGTGGATGCCTATGCGAGACAACACCAGTAAGGTTTTGAAACTATTGCGCCACGACAAAGGGGGCCAGTAACCCGATCGCCATTCCACCCAAGACCAGCCAGAGAGAATTGATTTTGTATTTGATCAAGAGGAATAAAGCGGCGATCGCCACCCCAATGGTCAGAGGATCAACTAGAGACGATTGCGCCAGAAACACGGTGACAACGGTCATGAGACTCAGCGCACCAATATTCACCCCATCGAGAAAGGCCCGGAATGATTTGGCCTGGAGCAGTTTCGGCAAAATTGGATTGAGAATCGCCACAAACAAAAACGAAGGCAAAAACATCCCCAAGGTGGCAACCCCGGCCCCCGGTACTCCGCCGAGCAAATAGCCGATAAACGTCGCCGTCGAAGATAAAGGCCCTGGGGTGATTTGACCGATGGCGATCGCATCGAGGAGTTGTTGATCCGTCAGCCAACCGAGGCGCTCCACAAAATCTGCCCGCAAAAAAGCCACGAGGACGTAGCCACTGCCATAGAGTACCGCCCCCACCTTAAGAAACATTAAAAAAAGCCAGCCTAAACTGAAATTTGCAGGGGTGCCATTCAATAACAACAGAAACGGAGCGGGAACAATGCTACGGGTTTGTTTTGTTTTTAGCCATTGGCTCCCTAGTTTTTTCCCTAGGCCAATGAAGCCACTCAGAAACAACAACCACAGTTCATGGAGACCGACCAGGGATAGCACCACATTAAATACCGCTAAACCGATCCCAAATCTATCTTTAATTGCCTTTTTCCCGAGCTTCCATAGGGCCTGGGCAATAATGGCGATCGCCACTGGTTTGACCCCATAGAGCAGCCATGTCCCCTGGGGTGTTGTGCCAAACTGCTGATAGGTGATCGCACAGAGCAGCATTAAACCCACCGCCGGAGCCGTAAAACTAAGGCCCCCCATGAGCAAACCCCACCAACCGGCGCGCTTAAAACTGAGGTGGATTGCCATTTCCGTAGAATTGGGGCCAGGAATTAAATTTGTTGCGCCGAGAATGTCGAGAAATTCCTGTTCCGTGAGCCAGTGGCGTTTTTTTACCACCTCGTCGTGCATCATCGCAATGTGAGCCACAGGGCCGCCAAACGCCGTAAAACCTAATCGCAAAAATAATCGAGAAATCTCCCGCAGTTCAGACCATTGCGCCATGATGAATGTTATCGAAATGTTTAATCATTTCCCCCTCTGCCTAGGCCACAACCCCTAATAAATTCGTGCCACAATAAGTGAAAGATGACTATTGCATCACAGTGTAGGAGGGTTACCTATGGTTGCTACGCCAATTAAAACCGAAAAGCGGTTAACGATCCAGACAGAAAAGGTTAACGACAATACCACAACGATTCGTTCACTGGACTGGGACCGCGATCGCTTTGACATCGAGTTCGGTTTGCAAAATGGCACCACCTACAATTCCTACATCATCCGAGGCGAAAAAGTTGCCCTTGTGGATACCTCCCACGCGAAGTTTCGGCAGCGATACCTCGATGCGCTCACTGGCGAAATTGACCCGAAAACCATTGATTACCTGATCATTAGCCACACGGAACCAGATCACAGTGGCCTCGTTAAAGATGTTTTGAAAATTGCCCCCCAAGCAGTGGTGGTCGGCGCGAAAATTGCGATTAAGTTCCTTAAGGATTTAGTCCATGATCCCTTTGAATTTATCGAAGTGAAAAGTGGCGATCGCCTCGATTTAGGCAACGGTCACAACCTTGAATTTGTCAGTGCGCCGAACCTCCATTGGCCCGACACGATTTTTACCTACGATCCGGCAAGCGAAATTCTGTTTACCTGCGATGCCTTCGGGATGCACTATTGTTCTGATGCCACCTACGACGAGGATCTCCAGGCGATCACACCGGATTACCGTTTTTATTACGAATGTTTGATGGCTCCCAACGCCCGCTCGGTACTGAGTGCAATGAAGCGGGTGGACAAGCTCGACGGGGAAATCACCTTAGTTGCCAATGGCCATGGCCCGCTGCTGAAGCACAACACCAAGGAAATGATGGAGTGGTATCGCCAGTGGAGCGAGGCCCAAACCAAGGGCGATAAAATGGCGGCGGTATTTTACGTCTCTGATTATGGCTACAGTGACCGTATTTCCCAGGCGATCGCCAAAGGGATTACCAAAGCCGGGGTTGACGTAGAAATGGTCGATCTCAAAGTCGCAGATCCCCAGGATGTCCACGAAATTGTTGGTCGTGCCGCAGGGCTAGTGATTGGCATGCCCCCCATCGACAGCGCCTACAACGCCGAATTGAGCAAAGCCGTGGGCACCATTCTCGCCGCATCAAAGGACAAACAAGTTGTGGGACTATTCGAATCCTACGGCGGCAACGACGAACCCATTGATCCGTTGCTGATGCGCTTCCGGGATGCTGGCCTGACCAAAGCTTTTGATTCGATTCGTGTCAAGGATGAACCCAGCGAAGGTCTTTATCAGCTCTGCGAAGAATCTGGCACTGACCTCGGCCAATTGCTTACCCAAAAAGAAAAGCTCAAACAACGGAAAAATATCGATACTGAACTCGATAAAGCGATGGGACGCATTAGTGGCGGCCTATACATCATCACCGCCCAGAAAGGCGACATGAAAGGGGCGATGGTCGCCTCCTGGGTGACCCAAGCCAGTTTTGAACCCCCCGGTTTTACCGTCGCGGTGGCAAAAGACCGAGCGATTGAATCCCTGATGCAAGTGGGCGATCGCTTTGTGTTGAATATCCTCGAGGAAGGGAAATACCAACCTTTGATGAAACATTTCCTCAAGCGTTTTCCCCCCGGCGCAGACCGCTTTGAAGGGGTAAAAGTGCAAACCGCGAAAAATGGTTCCCCGATTTTAAATGATGCCCTGGCCTACCTCGAATGCGAAGTGGTCAGTCGGATGGAATGTAGCGATCACTGGATTGTGTATAGCAAAGTCGCTGCGGGTCGCGTCTCCAACCCCGATGGTTTAACTGCTGTTCACCACCGCAAAGTGGGGAATTACTACTAACTAAATAACTTGAATTTTTAGCTTTCACAGGGGAGTATTCATTATTGAGTACTTCTTTTTTTCTTGGATTAAAATAAAACAGTAAACATTGCAGGCGATCGCCATGGTTCATCCCGCTCTTAGTGCTATTCTTGAACGACTGCGAGACTCTCTCAAAAGAATCTATGGGCCAGAACTCAAAGACTTAATCCTATTCGGATCACAGGCGAAAAATACGGCAAAAGAAGACTCAGACATTGACATTGCCATTATTTTAAAACACAATTTTGATTTGGATCAAGAATTAGAAAAAACCAGCGCTATAATTGCTGATATCTGCTTGGAATATGATATTTTAATCAACCGCATTTTTATGGACAATGAATATTTTGAAAAACATCGGAGTGCTCTCATTCGGAATATTCAGCGAGAAGGTACTTATTTGTGAATTGCCAGCAGCAAAACTTAATGAGTAAGGCAACTGAAAGTTTAGAAGCAGCCAAATTATTACGAGACAATCAATACTTTGATTATTCGGTTTCGCGAGCTTACTACACAATGTTTTACTTAGCCGAAGCTTTTTTAGAAGGAGAAGCAAAAACTTTTTCGAGTCATGCTGCTGTAATTTCTGCTTTTGGTCGAGATTTTGCTAAATTAGGTAAAGTGCCGCGGGAATTCCATCGTTTCCTTATTGATGCCCAGTCTCTTCGACAGACAGGTGACTATGGAAAATTTCAGGCAATTTCTGAATATCAAGCGAATCAACAAATTGAAAATGCTACAAAATTTCTTACTTTTGCTAGGGATTATTTCAAAGAATTTTTCAAAGAATTTTAAGAATTATGTTGCCTAGAAAGCGATCGCCAAAGGGACTTTTACACTGCAACTATCGTCTTTTAACAAAAGTGAGTTCCGTTCGCTGTGAAACCCCATCATTTTCTTTCTTCATTCCTGCTTTGTAGCTGTTTTTCTGTCTCCCCAGCGGCCCTAGCTGAATCAGAATCCAAAAATCAATATACCCAAACCGTCACTCGCACTGTTCTAGCTGAAGGGTTGCCGGAAGCGGCCCCCAATCAAATTTTGGAGTTGGTGCGTTATGAAATTCCCCCCTTTGCGACCCTGCCACCCCACATCCATCCTGGTTTGCAAATCGCCCGGGTGGAATTTGGCTTGTTGACCTATGCAGTGATCGAAGGAACAGCGCTTATTACCCGCACGGATGGCACAAAAGAAACCTTAACTGCGGGACAAAAAACCCTCCTCAAACCTGGGGATGCGGTAACAGAATCCGAAGGAATGGTACATTTTGGCCAAAATGAAACCCCTGACCCAGTTATTGTGCTCGCCACTTCTCTGTTGACCGTCGGGGAACCGAAAGCAATCCTCATGGAAGAATAGTTAATTGAGAGGATAGTGGATTTCTAAATAAGCTAAAGCAGAGGGGCGATCGCCAATATTTTGGTCGAGGGTTTGTTTGAGAAGATCTGATAAAATATCGCGAAATTGTGGCCCCGGTTTATAGCCTAATTCTTTTAAATCAAAACCATCAAGGGGAGCCTGGATATGCTGCCAATGACGAAGATAATGCCATAAATCATGGCGTAGTTTTTTCGGACTGATGGCGGCTAGCAAGATAATTTCTGGCAAGGATAAATGCTTAAGGGCAAAGACTTTTTCACTCAGCTTTGTGGCCTGGAAAAGTTTGGGCAAAATTTGCGTTTCATGCTGGGAAATTGTCTCTAACCGTTGCAAACTATCCTTCGGTAATTGCAGGCGATCGCCCACTTTTAAGCGTTCTGCTGTGGTCAAATTTAACAACAAAGCTTCCAGGCGAAGACGCCAATGTTCCAATTCATAATCGGGGTCATGATAGCGTAACCAACGATCCACACAGCGAATTTGCCACCAAACCGCATCTGTTAAAGCCAGATTTTTATGGATACATTTCAACGCGCCCAGATCGTCCAACAATTGTAATGCGGGCTTCCAATATTTTGCCGTTAAAAGATATTTTAATTCTGCCCGTAATCGCGTCGTTAAAGCAGGGGCCTGGGGTTTTTCGTGGTGCAATTTGTCGTAAATGCCAGAGGCGATCGCATAGCGAATATATTCCTCCGTCTGCACTTCTAGCTGAAAATTTAACCGCACCGCAAACCGCACCGCCCGATAGATGCGCGTCGGGTCTTCGATGAAACTGTTGGCATGGAGCACCCGAATTTGCCGTTTTTTGAGATCCCAAAGCCCCCCAAAAAAGTCCAGCAATTCCCCCGACCGGGGTTCCGTCAGGCGCAAACAGAGGGCATTGATCGAAAAATCGCGCCGATACAAATCCTGTCGAATCGAACTCGCTTCCACCTCCGGATTCGCCGCTGGATAGGGATAAAATTCCGTTCGGGCCGTGGCAATGTCCAGCCACAGGGAACCCAACACCGGGTCTTTGTGCCACAAAATCGCCGCCGTTTGGAATTCCCCATGCACCGACAACCGCGCGTTCGGTTGGCGATCGCAAATGTAATTCGCCAAAGTCACCCCTGCTCCCACATCCGCCGCCGTATGGAAACCATCTACCACCAGATCAATATCCTGGAGTAGTAATTCTTCGTCGGAATCTGACAGCAACACATCCCGCACCGCCCCACCGACGAGATACAAATGCCAGCCCCGTTTTTCGGCTTCCGTTGCCACCCCCTGCAATAACTGCCACAGGGAAGGGGCCAGCCGTTCCGCAAAAATTTCCCGCAAAGGATAGCGATTTTTGTCATCCTTGGGAGTGGGTAACAGATCAAGAGGCTGCTCGTCCTGGTGATGTTGTCGCAAAACATCCGTCCGCGTCACAATGCCCAAAAGTTGATCGCCCTCGATCACCGGTAATCGCCCCACATCGTCCGTCACCATAATCGTTTCAATGTCGCGCATGGTCGTGTCCGGCTGGATCGTGCGCACTTCTCGACTCATATAACCCTTAACGGGGGCATGGTGAAAGCCATGGTGAATCGCCAAATCTAGATCCCGCCGCGAAATGACCCCAACCAGTTGTTGCTGATCATCCACCACTACTAATCCGGAATGGCCGTAGCGAAACAACACCCGCTGGGCTTCCTCGATGGAAGTTTGGGGCAAAATTGTGCGCACAGGGGCCGTCATTAAATCTCGGGCGGTTAGGGCAGGGGGCACCTGGGCAATGAATTCAGCATAGATTTTGTGTAACATTGCCTCTGGTTCGTTGAGACGCAAGCTCAAGGATGCGGCTTGATCGTGACCACCGCCACCATAGGGGGCAAACAGTCGATTGAGGCTTGTCCCCACAATCCGCGATCGCCCGATGATCACCATTTTCCCTTCCGCATCGGTCTGATGATAAAAATGCCCCAGTAACAGCGCATCGAGGTCGGTCATTTGCATCATCTGCTCGACGAGATTCGACAGTCCGGGCACAAAATTCGCTGTTTTTAACAAGACTCGCGCTACCCGATGGCCATCAACATTTTCCCGCTCCAGGTTGGCGATCGCCTCCGAAAATAAATGTTGCACCAAAGGCGAAAAACCGGGTTCAGCATACTCCGCAATAATTTTCACCATGGCACCCTGACCCATTAGCCACGTCAAAGCCTGGGCATCCCGTACCGTTGTTTGGTCAAAGGTGAGTGACCCGGTATCCACATGAATCCCCAAGGCCATCACCGTCGCCGTATAGGGATCGAGTTCTACCCCCCGCGCCTGCAATTTTTCGGCAATGATCGTCGTTGTCGCCCCCACGTCTTCAATTTCCACGTAGGTCGCCGGAATGTCTCGCTCCTGATCAAGGTGATGATCATAAACTTCGATCTGCTTCACCTGGGGTCGATCTAGCCATTCCTGGGCCTTACCCAGCCGTTGTCGCTGCTGATTGTCCACCACCATAATGGTTCGCAACTGCTCCGGATGGACTGAGCGCATCTCAATAAACGGAAACTCCCCCCGATAGAGAGCGAGAAACCGCTTTACCCCTGGATGTGCGCCGCCAGTCAGCACGACCCGCGCCCCAACCCGCAAATATGCCAAGCCGATCGCCGCCCCCAGGGCATCAAAATCAACGGTTTGGTGACAGAGAATTACATCCATAAAATTGCAGGGAAAGGAATATTTTAGGTAGGCTATACTGTGATTAAAATAACATTATGAGTCATGTTTCTTACTTAAGCTATGGCCAAAGAAACCCGATCTCAAAATCTTGATCATCCTCAATATTTGCCATTTTTAGAGGCGATTTGCTGGCAAACAGAAGATGTTTATCGATTCACGCCCCAACAAATGCTGTCACGGTATGAACGAGGTTGGCGTTATAAAGATATTTTTCAGCCTCCTCAAGGAGAAGAGTTGGAGTTTGTCCAACGTCTTGCAAAACAATATCATTCCTGGCTCCAGGCTCAGCTGTGAAGTTTAAAATCCCCCACCATAATTACATTTTAGAAATTCTCAAATCCCTTGATCCAAAATTATTACTCGATTGTCAGGCTTATTTTGGTGGTGGAACACTTCTCGCTTTAGATATGAAAGAATATCGCTGGAGTAAAGACATTGATCTTATCTGCTCTGTTACTTCCCAAGGTTACAAAAAACTGCGTACCCATTTATATCAGGCAGGGGATCAAGGTTTATTTTTAAATAAAAATTCTTCATTAACAATTAGACGAGCAACCACTGATCAGTATGGCGTGCGATTGTTGGTAGAAATCAATCAAGTGCCGATTAAATTAGAAATCATTGCTGAAGTCCGTTTTGAACTGGATGAGCCGCGCTTCCCTCTGTGGTCTCCTGTCCCTTGTCTGAGTTTGAACGACTGTTTAACCAGTAAATTATTAGCAAATGCTGATCGCTACACGGATAGAAGCGTTGAATCCCGCGATCTAATCGATTTGGCTGTTTTACGGTTACACACAGGGCTTTCCCGCGAGGCGATCGCCAAAGCAGAAAATGCCTATGAAGTGCTCCGTCCCCTGGGTGATGCGATTAAATCCTTTCAAACAAACCCTGATTATCGCCAGCAATGTTTTGAAAGTCTTCAAATAAAACGAGACTTTTGGCCCGATGTGATTGATGGCCTGGATTTGCTCAGTGCTGATCTAGAACTTGCCCCTACCACCAGAACATATTGGGAAGAGCGATCGCCTTTTTGATCGTCACTGCTCCCTCAAGAAACGTTGCATTTACTAGGGAGTGGGAACAGAGCCGCTATAATGTCTCACCATAAATCAAGGCTAATAAGCAAAAAACGAATCTATCGTGGCATCCCAGCGGATTTTAGCAGTTGTAAATGGTAAAGGGGGCGTTGGTAAAACAACAACCGCCGTTAACCTTGCGGCCATTTTTGCCGAAAAACAGCAGGTTCTCTTGGTGGATAGCGACCCCCAGGGATCGGCCTCTTGGTGGGTAGACCGTAACCCTGATGAATGGCAACTGGATGTCAGTAGAGAACATCAACCAGATTTACTTCAAAATCTCCGACAGATTAAAGGCTATGACTTGATCGTGGTTGATACCCCTCCGGCCTTGCGATCGCAGGCCCTCAAGACCGTCCTCCGGATTGCGGATTATGTGATCTTGCCGACACCACCAGCGCCGATGGACTTAAGCGCCTTAATTGAAACGGTGCAAACGGCCATTAATCCCGTTGAAATTAGTCACCGAGTGCTCCTGACAAAAGTCGATAGTCGCAGCCTCCGGGAGAGCATTGATGCCCAAAATACCTTGATTGAGTTAGGGATTCCGGTGTGCCATGCCTTTGTGCGCAGTTATAAAGCCCACGAGCAAGCTGTCCTCGCAGGCGTTCCCATGACCCAAATGCGTGGTAAAAAGGCTAAGGATGCGGAAACGGATTATCGTCGTGTCGCGGATGAACTGCAACGAGATTGGACTTAACGGTTATGGCTAGCAGCAAACAAAATTTATCGGACTTGTTACGGCAGGAGGCAAAGCAGGACAAAACCAAGGCTGCTGCCCCCGAAACAGTGGTTAATGATACACCGGAGAAACCTTCACCAACGGCCCTTTCCCGGATGACGAAGGCGCAATTACTGGCCCACATTGAAACCCTCTACGCCCAACAGGAAACGGTCGCGACAGATTCTGTTGATCAAACACTGCTCACGGAGAAGGAAACCTTGGCGAGGGAAGTAAAAGCCCTGGAAGAAAAAATTGCCGCCCAACAAAAGGCGATCGCCAATGCGGAGAAAACCATTAAGACCCTCGAAGCGGATTCTTCTGAAAAGACAAAGCTCGAACAAGCATTAGACGCACAACGGGGCCTCGTCGAAAAGTTATACGGTCAAATCCAAAGCCTCGAAGCCCAACAAACGGAAAAAGAAGCCGCCATAGAACGCACCGTTGAGGAAGACCGCGCCCTTGTACTGGCCCGCATTGCCAGTTACCAAGCAAATTTGCAATTTCCCGATCAGCCCCCCTCCAGCATCCCCGATGAGGAAATCGGTTGGTTTGATTAGGGGAAAAACCGCCAATGCTCGGAATTCTGGGGCTTGATAGAATAGATCTCAGGATTTTTACGCAGCACATTTAACAACTCAATCATGATTAAACGGTTTTTTTATGGGGCGATCGCCATTGTCTTGGCCTTTACCCTGATCTTTACCCCAGCGGATAATGCTTGGGCGGCCCGCAGTGGAGGACGCATTGGCGGTGGTTCCTTCCGCAGTGCCCCTAGTCGCAGTTTTTCCCCTGGCCCAGCACGACGGGCTCCCGTTGGGGGTGGCTATGGCTACGGATTTGGGGGTGGTTTTGGGTTCCCCTTCCTGTTGCCTTTCTTCGGATTCGGTGGTTTTAGCGGCATTTTCGGTCTTTTCATTATGTTGGCGATCGCCGGCTTCCTTGTCCGCACCTTCCAGAACGTGATGGGGGGTGGCATGAATGAGGGCGACAGTCTCGGTTACTCTGCCCCCAGTAGCAAAATTTCTGTGGCAAAGGTACAGGTGGGGCTGTTGGCCCAAGCACGGGATCTCCAGCAGGATCTAAATCGCCTGGCGAGCACCGCTGATACCGGAACCCCCGCCGGACGCGCCAAGGTTCTTCAAGAATCAACCCTTGCCCTGTTGCGCCACCCAGAATATTGGGTCTATGGCGCGAGCGAATCCCTTGAAGCTGGGGTTGATGCTGCCGAAGCTAAGTTTAATCAATTGGCTCTGAACGAACGGAGTAAATTTACTGCCGAGACCCTTAGTAACGTTGACAACGAACGGGATGTGGCTGGGAAGAGTGCAAGTGCTGATTTAGTCAAAAGTGACGGCACACCAAACGAATACATCATGGTAACGATTATCGCTGGGGCCATGGGAAAAGTGGATTTACCGAAAGTGACCGATTCCCAATCCCTCGAACAAGCGATTCGTCAAATTGGTGCCCTCGGTGGCGATCGCCTTTTGGCCCTCGAAGTTTTATGGACGCCCCAAGCGATTGGTGACACCCTCAGCACCGACGATATTTTGACCTATTACCCCGACATTAATCTCGTATAACTGGGCCAAAATTTAAAGCAATTCAACGCAAATCATGGCGATTTAAAGAATCCCCTCAATACAGGGGATTTTTTTTGATTTTTATAGAAATTTGCCCTAGCAATCTCCTCCTGAGTGAATTGGTTTTGTTAAGCTTTACAGGCTTCGATGACGCAAATTTCTTCGGTGGTTCTAACAATGCGCGTCAATTTTAAGTCTGCCGCCGCCAACAGGGTTTCAAACTCAGCGGCGGTGCGTTCTTTGCCACCGGGACACATCACCAGCATATTGATATCGAGCATTTTTGCACCACTAGGTTGGTTTCCCTCTGGAACCACCGCTTCACAGATCAAGATTTTGCCGTCATCCGGCAGCACAGCGCGACAATTTTGCAAAATGGCGATCGCCTGGTCATCACCCCAATCGTGAATAATGTGTTTGAGCAGATAGGCATCGCCCCCAGCAGGAATTTTGTTAAAGAAACTGCCGCCAATTCGTTGACAGCGATCGCCGACCCCATGGCGGTTTAACGTTGGTGCCGCATTATCCACTACATAATCTTCATCGAACAAAATACCTTGTAATTGGGGATATTTCGCCAAAATGCTGCCGAGCAATTCCCCGTAGCCCCCACCCACATCAACGATGGTTGAGAAAGCCGAAAAATCATAATGGGCCAAAATTTCCGGCTCTTCATTCCTGGAGAAACTGTTCATCGCCTCTTCAAAAATCGCCGCCGCTTCTGGATGATTCCCGAAATATTCAAATACCCCCTGGCCATAGCGATGGTCAAAGGCAGGTTCACCGGTTTTAACGCTGTGGAGAATATTACTCCAGGCTTCGTAATGCTCTGGTTCCCCCAACATCACCACAGAACCTCGCATGGATCGGGGATGATCACTGCGGAGAAAATCGGCAAGGGGCGTCAGGGCAAAGGTTTGGGGGGCCGTTTCTTGGAAAATGCCCACACTGGCCAAGGCCCGGAGAATGCGATACAAAGCTGTTTCGTCTGTTTCGGTGAGATGGGCTAACGCACGGCAAGGTTGTTCTCCGGCTTTGAGGTGATCGGCGATCGCCAATTTTGCCGCCACATAAATGCACTGGGAAAGCCAATAACCGGAGGCCATTTGGAGCAATTGGGTATGGAGAGGGAGGGTTGGCGGTTCCATAGCGTGAAAAATCCTGATTTAAGTAAGGAAATCACTGCAATTTTAGAAATTCTGCCCCTGTCCCTAGCCACCCTGTAGGATTTATTCACGAAACGGGATCTTGCCAAAAAATTCGCCCCCGGCACTACAGACCAGGGACGAAAATTTCAGTGTGAAGTTTAGAAAGTTACTCGTTCTAGGCGTTTTGGAACACCGCAGCAGCCGCTTTCACCCCAGCCCCAGATTCAAAATCACCGTGACCCAACCCTTGGAGAGTTGCTTCGAGGGCGGCGATCGCCGTAATCACATCTCGGTCATGGACAAAGCCTAGGTGACCAATGCGGAAGATTTTTCCTTTGTAATCATCCTGGCCACCCGCGAGGGCAATATCAAAGTTTGTGCGCATCGCCTTGCGGATATCTTCTGCGCCAATGGGGGCAGGATCAACGGCAGTCACCGCTGTACTGGCATTCCCATCGGGGGCAAAGGTCTTTAGGCCCAAAGCCTTGACTGCGGCCCGGGTGGCATCGGTTAAGCGTTGGTGGCGGGCAAAAATATTCTCTAAGCCTTCCCGTTGCATCATTCCCAGGGCTGCCTGGAGCGCAAAGATCAGATTCACCGGGGGTGTAAAGGGGGTGGTGTTTTTCGCTAAATTCTTTTTCGCAGCCTTGAGATCAAAGTAGAAACGGGGAATTTTTGCGTTTTCGTAGGCCGCCCAAGCTTTATCGCTGACGGAAACAAAGCCCAAGCCCGGCGGAATCATAAAGCCTTTCTGGGAACCGGAGGCGACCACATCAAGGCCCCATGCATCGGTGGGGACATTGCAGGCCCCTAGGCTAGTCACCGCATCGACAATCATCAAGGCCCCGTGGGCTTTGACGTAACGGCTGATGGTTTCGAGGTCGTTAAGGACGCCAGTAGAAGTTTCTGAGTGGGTGACGACAACGGCTTTGATTTCTTTGGCGGTGTCGGCTTCGAGTTTGGCACGGAAAACTTCAGGATCGAGGGCTTCACCCCAGGGGGCTTTGACCCGTTCTACGTCCATGCCGTAGGTTTCACAGACGATCGCCCAACGTTCACCAAATTTACCGTTATCGCCGACGAGGACTTTATCGCCCGCATTAATGAAGTTGATCAAACCCGCTTCCATCGCGCCGGTACCGCTAGCGGCGAGGCAGTACACATCGTTCTGAGTTTGGAAGAGCCATTTGAGTTGCGCAGTGACCTCGGCCATGATTTCGCTAAACTGGGCGCTCCGGTGACCGATGGGGTGTTTGGCCATTGCTAGCAAAACCTGCTCCGGCACAGGGGTCGGGCCGGGAATCATCAGCATATGTTTGTCTTCCATGGTGTGTTTGTCCTTCGCTTAGACCGTGATTGAAAATGCCGTTAATCCCCAAAAGTCTAGGGACGTTCCGCAAAAGCTAAATCCTATCCTATGCGATCGCCCAGATCAAGCCACTGAGATGCTGTCTATTTGTTCACGAAAAGCAAAGGTTTCGCAGAGCAGCAACGGAAAACGTTAAGGATGATTGAGAAGCGTCACAAAGTCCAAAAAAACGAGGCTCAAGTTATATCCTGAAAGCACCTTAATTCACCGATTAACCGAAAGCTTTCCCTCAGCTGAGGTGGATAGAAAGGCAATGTTTTGTACTGTTCCAAAGCCAATGAGTGACCAATTTGTTGAACAAAAAACAACGGGGTATTTTCAGCGCCTCGGCAATTCGCTTGTGGGGATTTTTCTCGGCGTCGTTCTCTTTTTAGCGTCCTTTGGGGTGCTCTACTGGAATGAAGGCCGGGTAGACCTCTCGAAAATTGCGGCCACAGCCACGGAAATTCCCGCCACCGGCACCGCCACGGTAAAAGCCAATAGTTTTGTATCAATTACGGGTAACCTAAGCAGCCCGGAAACCCTCGGCGATCGCCCCTATTTAGAACCGGGGGAATACATCGCCCTCCGGCGCAAAACAGAAATGTATGCCTGGGAAGAAAATAGCCGCACAACCACCCAGAAAAATGCCGGGGGTTCAGAAACGAAAACAACGACCTATACCTACGCCAAGGAGTGGGCCGAAAATCCCGATGATTCCTCTCGTTTTAAGAATCCAACGGGCCATAATAATCCAGCCAAAAGCATCGAAAGTCAAGAACTGCGGGTTTCCCAGGCCCAGGTGGGTGATTATCAACTGGATGTAAATCAATTGCAGTTTCCCATCAACCAACCCGTTAATTTAACGGCGGCCCAGATCCCGGCAGAATCAAAAAACAAACTCAACGGCAGTTATTTATTTTTTGGGACAGGTAGCCTCGGCAGTCCAGAAATTGGCGATCTGCGCCTCAGTTATCAAGCCCTAAACAAAAATATTCAAGCGACGGTCTTCGGTGATTTGGGCAGCAGTAACCAACTCACGCCCCACCAAGGCCGGAAAAATGTGACTTTTTATCGACTCTTTCCCGGTACCCGTGACCAGGCGATCGCCAACTTGGCAAACCAACACAAGCTGATCACTTGGGGCCTACGATTCGGGGGCTTTTTGCTGATGTGGATTGGTCTGAATCTGGTGGTAGAACCTCTTGGTGTTGTTCTAGATGTCATTCCGTTTTTAGGAGATTTAACCCGCACCGCTACAGGGTTTGCCACGTTTATTGTGGCGGCGATTTTGTCTGGGTTAACGATTATTATGTCGATTATTCTTCACAGCCCGGTTATGATTTTTCTGGCCCTCGGTCTCTGTGGCTTTATTGTCTACCGCTGGACAAAACGTAAAAAGACCAAGGATCAACTGGCTTAGGTTCTCCCTGGTCAAGCAAGAATTTAAAAAGATTTGGGGACGGTTTTCGTTCCTTTTTTTGTGCCAATTAACCTAAACGACGTTTGAGGAGCGGTTGAATGGTCGCCAAGGCGATCGCCCCAAAGCCCGTCAAAATTCCGAGCACAGCCCCAAAGTTTAAATTTCCCCAGGGGGCACTGAAGACCACACTCTGGAATGTCCAATCACTGTGCATATAGAGATAACGGATCGGCTCGATTGCATAGGTCAAAGGGTTTAAGCTCGCGACAAGCTGCAACCAGTTCGCCATAAAATCCAAGGGCGCTAAAGCGGTACTGGCAAATAGCAGGGGTAAATTCACCACAAAAATCACCGCAATCAGTTCAATGTGGCCCGGCAGCGCAAAGGCCAAGCCCAAACTGAGGGCTGTTACCGCCAAGACGATTAAAAACACCACTAAGGCGATCGCCCCCAGACCCAAGGCACTGGGTAAACCGGCCCCCAATAAAGCACTAGCCCCGACAATCACCGCCGTTTGAATCAAGGTCAGGCCCATGATGTAAATCGTCGAAGCCGCCACGATGGAATAGCGCGTCGCTAAAGGGGCCACCAAAAGCCGGTTTAAAAAGCCAAATTCCCGGTCAAACATCACGGGTAAACCTGCATTCAATGCCCCGGAAAAGGCCGTAAACACGATAATCCCTGGGGCGAGAAATTGGGCATAGTTGATGTCGTTGCCAAACAGTCCCTGGGGCGCTTTATAAAACAAGGCCCCAAACAAAATCAGCCACATAAACGGTTGAATAATGCCCGCAATCAGGGTGGTTGGTCGCCGCTGGAGCTGAATTACTAGGCGTTGGGTGAGGGCCACCGTTTCCTGAAAAAAATCCTGCCAGCCATTGCTCTCAGAGACGTTGACCTTAGCGGTGGGGGACAGAATCGAGTTGGGTGTAAAGATAGATTGACTCATAACGGTTGTTTCGCGTCACCAAATAGGCGCAGATTTTGGCTCTTTTCTCAGGACTAGATTAACGTATTTCACCCCAAATCATGGCTTTCATCGCCGTTAGGACGCGCCTTGTCGGGTGGGAAAATTCCCTCTAAAATCAGTGGGGCTTAACGAAAGCTAAACCTTTACTCCCTGTCGTTTTTAAACGCGATCGCCTTTATGACCAGCTTGACCGACATTTCAACGGCAGACCTTGCCGCCGCCTTGACCACTGACGTTGACTTTAACTTGGAGCTGCCCGATCCAGAGGATGATCAACTCCACGACGCGGAATTTGATACCCAGATCGAGCGGGTCTGGCAAATTTGCGATCGCTTTGATTTGCAAACAGACATTTGGCGGGGCCGGATTATGCGGGCCGTGCGAGATCGGGAGAAACGTGGCGGTGATGGGCGCGGGACAGGCTTTTTAAACTGGCTCAAACAGCGGGAAATTAGCAAGAGTCAAGCCTACGGCCTCATCGAACTGGCCAACAGTGCTGATACTCTCCTCGCCGAGGGGCAACTAGACCCCAACAGTATTAATAATTTCAGTAAAAATGCTTTCGTCGAAACGGCGAAATCGGCCCCCGAAATTCAAAAACTCGTCGCCGATGCCGCCCAAAAAGGCGATCGCATTACTCGACGGGAAGTAAAACAACTGGCCGACGAATGGACGAGCATGAGTTCGGAGCTGCTCCCCGATGAAGTAAAAGAACAGGCCGCCAGCGGTGCCCTCCCCAGTCGGTTTCTCTCGCCTTTGGTAAAAGAATTAGAAAAGCTGCCAGAAACCCACGTCACAGCGATCCAAGAAGAAATCCGCGAAGCCCCCAACACCGACACCGTCAAAGCGATGACCCGTGAAGCGAAGAGTTTAGCGAAATATATCGATGCCGCCGCCCAGGTGCAGACCCTCCGTAAGGCGAATATTGACCTGGAAATGGCCCTAGAAGAAGCCCTACGGTTGGATTGTCTGGGTACTGCCGCTGATCTGGTGAAACAGGCTACCCAGATGGAGCAATGTGTGGTGAAGCTCTTTACCACCTGGAAGCGCCTAGGAAAATTAGCCGATCGCCTTTATGTGGATACGGGGGCGAGCAATCCCTATTTACGGTCGATGTTGGGCACCCTAGAAGCCCTGAGTAGCGAGGTTTTGGAAGTCGATTTAGATGATTCCGGCGAGAGTAGTGTGCGGATTCGGATTTTGGGAGAAGAGTAAAATAGCGGGTAACAGTTTCAGTTAGGAGTAAAGGATCCGATGGGTAGATGGTTCGGGGCGATCGCCTTGGTACTGGCTTTAGTTTTCGGTTTGGGACAAGGGCCGAGTTTTGCTGAAGGTACAACAGATGAGCCTGTGGTGGAATGGCTGACCTTTGACGTGCCCCAGGCCGACCAAGCAAAATTTATCGAAACAGAACTAGAAATCTGGAATCCCATCGATCGGCGATCGCCTGCCTTTGTGCGCAAAGAAATCTGGCAAGATGCCGACCACCCGGATCAGCTCACCGTTGTTGTTTCCTGGTCAAGCCAAGCCCTACGGAAAGTCGTTTCCCCAGAAGAAGTTGAAGCAGCTGAGAAAGCCTTTGATGAAGCCATGGGCAAAAGTTACCCGATCCTCGAAAAGAAAGAATTCCACAATCTTTCTACGACTAATTGACATTGAAAGAAACAGAGGCGATCGCCTCACTAAATTTTTGTCACATTAATATTCATAAAAAACATGATTCTAAGCACCACCAACACCATCGAAGGAGCAACCATCACCAGTTATCAGGGGGTCGTCACCGCTGAAGTGGTCTATGGCACCAACGCCCTCCGGGATTTTTTTGCGGGCATCCGAGACATGATCGGCGGTCGCACCGCTAGTTACGAGCGAATCTTTGAAAAAGGCCACCAGGAAGCGCTGCGGGAACTAGAAAGCAATGCTAAAAAACGCGGCGCTGATGCCGTAATTGGCATTAGCATGGACACAGGCACAATCAATATCGACGATAAAGGCGTTCTGTTGCTGATCACTGCCACCGGAACCGCCGTAAAACTGGGATAAGAATTTGCTCATATTAGGCGATCGCCCCAATACCCAGACAGGACTACCTAAATCTCTATGAATTCGTGATTCAAAAGCCGTAGAGTTTGCGGATTATTTTAATTCAGTGAATTTAACTGGGGTGCCAGGATTCGAACCTGGGAATGTCGGAACCAAAATCCGATGCCTTACCGCTTGGCGACACCCCATTGCGTTTAAGCCTTTAGAAATATAACACCAATTTTTCGGAAGCGTCAACAGTCTCACCAAATCTTTTTTGGGTGGCCCTGGATAATTGTCAAAAACCCAAAAATCCAGTAAACCTTAACCGTTGCCCTTAAACCTCATTATTTTTTGATGTCAGATTTGATTAAACAACTCCAGTCCAGTTTTGGCGACAGTGAGTGGCATGACCTCGCGCCCCATGCGGCCCGTGATGCGCTGATTGTGGTACACCCTTCCCTGGATTTATTGCAGGTAGGAGAGGCGATCGCCACAGATAATGCGGCCCTAGTGGGCAAATGGATGAGCGGTGGCCTAGTGCGTAAGCCCACAAAAGAAGAACTAGAACGCTGGAACCAAGCAACCCAGACCCTCGTATTTGCGACATTAATTGTGCAGCCCTTTGTGTTGATCAGTGGCGACCGCCCAGAAATTTAAGGGGCGATCGCCCGGAATTTTTTCGCTGGGACGACGGGTCTTGTGGGGTAAACTGATTGAGAACAATCCATTGCCCTGGTGTGAGACCCCTAATCATCGCGTATGATCGGGTTTGAGCCTCATTGATGGTCTGGCGATAGATAGCAATCATCTCCCGTCGTGGGTTTGCAGCGAACCAAGCTTGTTTTTCTGAGAGTATGAATGATTCTGTGAGCGTAATGCCCAATCCTAGTTCCCCATCGGTATCCCCAGGACAACCCTACCTGTTGCAAAATCTGCCGGATCTGTTGCCGGAGGGAAAAGTGTTCCCGCGCCGGGCACAACAGCAAATTGACCTGCTCCTCTTGGCCCTAGAAGCGTTGGAGTTGGGCGGCTCAGAACTGATGCTGCGCTCTGCCCAAAAACTAGAATTGACAGAAATTATCCCGAATCGGGTCGTCCTCTGGCGATTGCGGCGCACCAACCCCTGGCGACGTTTCCACACCCACGGCCACCTGACCCCCACAGAAGCAAAGGCGTTGGTATTGATCATTGGCGATCGCGCCAAGAATTTACTGGCTTTATTGCGACAACTTTTACCCGCCGCCCAGCACCTCCGGGAACGCAATCTCCCCTTAGATAGTCATTTCCGCCTTTCGGAATACCTAGAGCGGTTTCGCGCCCACTTCCGGAGTCGGATGAACCCCCGGCGCGTCCGTGTCACCCTCTACAACCAGTCAAAACAAGATTTAAACGAACTGGCGATCGCCCTCCTCGAAAAACTGCTGTTTTGCACGGGCACCGTTGGCACCCAACGGCTATGGGTCAGCCTCTTTGATGGAGAAGTGAGCTAAACAATCACCATGAATATTCGTCGCCAATACAACCTCCCCAACTGCACCCTCACCCTCGAAGGATTCGATGATGGGAGCGGCAAACTCCTCGACACCCTGACCATTCTTTCCAATGTGGAATGTCGTTTTACTACCTCCCAGAAAGTGCTCAGCGGTGGGAAAATTTTCTTTGATCACCTCGTCCAAGCCGTGAGTGAATATGCCCAGGGTATTTTAAGCGGTCTCCAACGCCCCCCCGAAATCCTCGATGCAAGAGGCCAAGTTCGCTTAGAAACAGCAACAGCAACCTATACCCATCATCTCCATTGGCAACAACCCGATGGCAGCGCCGCCGAAACCCTCGAATTAACCACGGCGGAGTTGTTTGATTTAACCGAAGCCATTGATCAATTCCTTGCCGATGGTTTGACCCTCCCGGATTTTGTTTTGCCCCTAACGCCCCTGAGTCGTCGCCATTGCGTACCAGAAGAATCCTTTGTGGATCGGGCAGTGCCGCCCCTAGTCGGTGTTAGTGGGTTAGCCTTAACGGCCTTTGCATTATTCTTTGTCCCAGCACCGGAAACAACACGTACCGACAGTGAACAAGTTAGCTCTGGGGAAGAAACGGAACAACTCGCCAGCGCAACTTTACCGGATACGGCCCTCTGGACGGAAGCTGATTTTGATCGCCTTGGTGAAACCTTGCCCACCATTGCCACAGACCGCGATCTTCAGTTAATGCAAGCTTATCTCTATGGCACTTTGGACTCGGCCTGGACGGAGCGCGATACCACAGAAAATGCTTCCTATCGCTTGGCCCTGGGAACCGATGGTCGTCTTTTGGGGGTGCACCCCTTAGATAGTGCTGCGGTGACAACGGGAACAACGGCCTTGGGTGAGTTGGGTCATACTCCAGAAGTGGCGGCGATCGCCAACGAACAAGCCATGGCTCAATTTCGGGTCAATTTTGCAGGAAATGTCCTGGAAGTAAGCCCCTGGGATGGCTTTCAAAGTTCTAGCGAATTGGATTTTGACTCCCGCGAAGTAGAAGGAGAAACGCTCCGACAATTGATCCAACAGGTCAAAGACACCATCGCCGCTGAGTTTGACCGAGAAAATGCCACCATCCCCCAAACCCTGGCCTATACCCTAGGGGTAACCAACGACGGGGCGATCGCCATTGTCGTCGCCGATAATAACGCTGCGAAAACAGCCCTTGGTCAGACCCCCCTCCCGGCCTTAATCGAACCAGCGGCGGCGGGCATTGTCCCTGGCGAAACCATCTTGCCCACGGAACCGCTGACCCAGGTGAATGTGGTCTTCCAACCCAACGGTGTGATCGAAGTGAGTCCCTGGGCAGGTTATCGTTAGAAGAAAGCGACCACCTGAAAGCCATGGTCTACAGCACCCAAGATTTAATTGAAATCCTCAACCAAGAGTTAAAGGCAACCCTCCGGGGCGATCGCCTTTTGCTCTCCCCCGATGCGCGGGTGGGGGTACCGATCGTGACCATGGCCCTCGATCAAGACCAACTGGGAAAAGTGTTTGCCTGTCAGGACTTTACCCAACAAATTCATCAATACCAACGGGAAAATTATGTTTCCGGCATCGTTTGGCGGGAAATCAGCGTCGGCGATCGCCAACTGCGCCTGCCGGAAATTCACCAACAACTCATTGCCATCGACAGCGACAAAGCGATTCTCCGGGCGGCCAAACAAAATGTCCTCGACTTTTGGCACCACATCACCACTGGCTTAAACCTCTGGCAGTTAGTCGATCATCAACTTTCTCCCTTGACTTTTACGGAGCTAGAGCGGGCCAGTCGACTCGCTGAATGGGCGGAATTAGACGTGGGCCACGGTGAATTTTACCTCGCCCTCTGCTGGGGCAACCCGAAGGAATGTCACTATCGCTGGGCCGCTCCCAAATCTGGGTGCGATCGCCTCATTGCCGCCGCCGAACAACCCCAACATCTCAACATCTTCTAGCTCCTAAACATTTTTTCTGATCCCTCGCCCCTGCGCTAAAATTGTGAAATAGACGTACTAATTTCTTCCCGCTTCATTAAGTCTTTTTATGGCGATCGCCCCGAGTTTATTTTTTGCTTAATTTCCGTATATTTTTTTGGGCCGCAAAATCTCCGCTCCACCCCCTCGGTAAATCTTGCTGCAAATTCAGCCCACTCCTCCCAGAAGCCTTTTATGGTATAATTTTTGCCTGATTTAACCCAAAAACAGGCTACAGAGTTTTTACGCCCAAAATTCGGAGTTCGTCCATGACCAGTAATTACAGTGCCCAGCAGATCCAGGTTCTCGAAGGATTAGAACCTGTCCGCAAACGTCCCGGAATGTACATCGGCACCACTGGTCCCCGTGGCTTACATCACCTCGTTTATGAAGTGGTTGATAACTCCGTCGATGAAGCCCTTGCCGGATACTGCACAGAAATTAACGTTGAAATTAATGTTGATGGCTCCGTTACTGTTACCGACAATGGCCGCGGCATTCCCGTTGATGTGCACCCCAGTACCGGAAAATCAGCCCTCGAAACCGTGATGACCGTGCTCCATGCGGGCGGAAAATTTGGCGCAGGTGGCTATAAAGTCTCCGGTGGTCTACACGGGGTCGGCGTTTCTGTGGTTAATGCCCTCTCCGAATGGGTCGAAGTTACCGTTTGGCGCGACGAAACCACCTACAAACAACGGTACGAACGGGGCGTCCCCCAAGGCGAACTCACCGAAGCCCCGGCCCCGCAGCATTTATCGGGAACATCCGTTTGTTTTTTGCCCGATGCGAAAATTTTCACTGAAACTACTGTTTTTGATTACAATACCCTCGCCGGACGCTTGCGGGAACTGGCATATCTAAATGCTGGCGTCAGAATTGTCTTTACGGATCATCGCTCCGAAAAACAGGCCAGCAATACTTATTTTTATGAAGGAGGCATCAAAGAATATGTCGCCTACATGAACCGCGAAAAATCGCCCCTCCACGAAGAAATCATTTACGTGACGGGCGAAAAGAACGGTGTCCAGCTAGAAGTAGCCTTGCAATGGTGTACCGATGCCTATAGCGATAACCTGCTGGGCTTTGCCAACAATATTCGCACCGTTGATGGCGGGACACACCTTGAAGGTTTAAAAAGTGTCCTTACCCGCACGATGAATACCGTTGCCCGCAAACGAAATAAACTCAAGGATAATGACTCAAATTTGGCAGGGGAAAATATTCGCGAAGGGTTAACGGCGGTAATTTCGGTTAAAGTGCCCGATCCAGAATTTGAAGGGCAAACGAAAACGAAGCTCGGCAACTCCGAAGTGCGGGGGATTGTTGATTCCTTTGTGGGCGAGGTGTTAACGGAATATTTTGAATTTAATTTAAATGTCGTTGATGCGATTTTAGAAAAGGCAATCCAAGCCTTTAAAGCGGCAGAGGCCGCCCGACGGGCGCGGGAATTGGTGCGCCGTAAATCCGTTTTAGAGTCTTCTTTGCTCCCTGGTAAATTAGCTGATTGCAGTGAGCGGGATCCGGCGAAGACAGAAATTTATTTAGTGGAAGGGGATTCTGCGGGCGGTAGTGCGAAACAGGGCCGCGATCGCGCCTTCCAAGCCATCTTGCCGCTGCGGGGGAAAATCCTCAATATTGAGAAAACCGACGACGCCAAAATCTATAAAAATAATGAAATTCAGTCTCTGATCACGGCATTGGGCTTAGGGATTAAAGGAGAAGAATTTAACCCGGAAAAACTCCGTTACCATCGGGTGGTGATCATGACCGACGCAGACGTGGATGGGGCGCACATTCGGACACTCCTATTAACCTTCTTCTATCGGTATCAGCGGGAATTGGTTGATCAGGGTTACATTTACATTGCCTGCCCGCCCCTCTATAAGCTGGAACGGGGTAAAAATCACGCCTACTGTTACAGCGATCGCGAACTGCAAGATCAAATTAATCAACTGCCCGATAATGCGAAATATAATATCCAACGTTTTAAGGGTCTGGGGGAAATGATGCCCCAACAGCTTTGGGACACCACCATGAATCCAGAAACTCGCACCCTCAAGCGGGTAGAAATTGAGGACGCCGCCGAAGCTGACCGAATCTTTACAGTTTTAATGGGCGATCGCGTTGCCCCCCGACGAGAATTTATCGAGATGAATGCCCCCAAACTCAACATGGACGATCTCGATATTTAATTGACATTTTCAAAACCAGACAAAAAGCCTCCTCATCATTACGAAAAGGAGGTTTTGTTTTTTCTTAAAAAATTAGTAATTCAGCAATTAATCATGCATCGCTTTCGCAAGTTCAGCCGCAACGAGGGGACGGGAAAACTGTGGCGGCGGTAATTCCCCACGACGGAGCATTTCCCGAACCTTCGTGCCAGAGAGGTGGATCCGATCTTCGGGGCCACTAGGACTGGTTTTCGAGGTCGCCATCTGTTCTGTTTTCTTACAGAAAAAGGCGTGCTCAAATTTCATCGGGGTGATGCCAAGGGCTTGGGGATCAAACTCATCAAAGATCTTTTGAGCGTCATAGGTGCCGTAGTAATCGCCAACACCGGCATGGTCACGACCAACGATGAAGTGGGTACAGCCATAATTCTTCCGGATCAGGGCGTGGAAAATGGCTTCACGGGGGCCAGCATAACGCATCGCTGAAGGATTAATCGCCAGAATCACGCGCTCTTGGGGGAAGTAATTTTCCAGCATGATTTCGTAGCAACGCATCCGCACATCAGCGGGAATATCATCGCTCTTGGTTGCGCCAACGAGGGGATGGAGGAATAAACCATCGACGGTTTCGAGGGCACATTTGATGATGTATTCGTGGGCGCGGTGGATCGGGTTCCGGGTTTGGAAGCCCACTACGGTCTTCCAGCCGCGCTCTTGGAAAGCGGCCCGGGAGGCGGCGGGATCAATTTGATATTTGGGGAAAAGGGGATGGTCATCCCGTTCGAGTAACCAGACGGGGCCAGCGAGATTTACAGCACCCTGTTCGTAGACCACTTTGACGCCAGGATGTTTTTCTTCGTCGGTGCGATAGACGTTGATCGCTTCGTGGGCTTTATTGTAGTGGTATTTTTCGGTTAGTTCGAGGACACCAATAAAGCGACCATTAGCATCGTCGAGGCGTACCCAATTGCCTTCTTTGAGGGGATCAGCAATTTCTTCGGAAACGGAGAGAGTGACAGGCACAGACCAGGGCAGGCCATTGCTGAGGTGCATTTCTTCAACTACGAGTTCGTAGTCTTTTTGCTCCATAAAACCCTTGAGGGGACTGAAGCCACCGATGGCAATCATTTCGAGGTCGGATTGGGCGCGGGCATCGAGGGTGATGCGGGGGAGGCGATCGCCTTGGGCGAGGAATTCTTGCTTCTCGGCGTCGGAGGCGATGCGGTTAATTAATTGGCCACCGTGGGGCGCAATTAGACCGGATGGGGTACTCATAAAATTTAGGATATAAAAGCATGGCTATCTGCAAGCTCTCATGGTATCAGTTTCTGTTCTTTCCATTGTGGGAATGGGGCGAGTTATGTTTCGTAGTGGAGGATCTCCAGGTGGGAAAATTGCCGTTCCTGGGCGATCGCCTTCAGTTTGCGGTCGGCCTGTTCAAATTCCCGTAGGTAATAGGCAAAATCCGGGTGCTGGGGGTCAAGGCCTTGCCATTTCTCTTGACAATAACGGCGATGCTGGGTCCAGTTGACGTGTTCGAGGGTGGCGATCGCCGCATGGATATTCAAAGTTGCCCGGCGCACGTCGATTTCGGTGGTTTCGGTGAGGTAGAGCAAAGAACCAAGGCTATGCATCCGTTCGGGGTGGTGGGTCAAAATATCGAGCAACCGGCCCAACAATTGGTTATGGACATGATTTTGTTTGATGTCTAAGGGCGTTTCAAGGATTTGTTGCCAGAGCCAACGGTGGTGGGACAGGCTAAACATCACTTCCTTTTCGGCGAGGCGCGCCTCGATGGGGTGACGCTGGGCTGGACTGTGGAGATAGATCCGTAGCAGCAATTCTTCGGCCTGGGCGAGGGCAATGGTTTGGGAGGAAAGGGCGATCGCCTCTGGTTGCACCTCCGGGGTCGCCGTCGGATTCCGGGCTTGGGCTTTGCGGAAACGGTTTACCTGGGTCAAAAGGGTCGCTTCCAATTGTTTTTTGTAGTGGGAGTCTTCGTGATTAATGAGTTCACTGGCTTTAGCGATGTAGTGGCTCCGAAAACTCGGATGATCAATTTTGGCGATCAGGCGAATCATTTGTTTAATCACCCCTTGGAATTGGTCGGCTTGGGTGACATCTTGGCCCAGCAAAATTTGCTCCAGTTGCCAATCGAGCCAGAGGGGCGCCGTTGTAAGGGCCGTTTGATAATGCGCCGGGCCTTGGTCTGTTTGCAAAAACTCGTCCGCATCCTTCCCTCCAGGGAGATTGAGGATCCGCACCTGGGCCTGGCCACTGTAAATTAGGGGTTCAATTTCGGTGAGGGTACGTTGGGTGGCTTTGATCCCCGCCTTATCTGCGTCAAAGTTAAAAATAATTTGCTTGGAATCGGTGTAGCGCAGCAGTTGTTTAATCTGCCCCTGGGTAAAGGCAGTACCGAGGGAAGCTACCGCATTTTCAAAACCCGCTGCGTGGAGGGCGATCGCATCAAAATAGCCTTCGACGACCACAGCAGCATCCTGTTTGGCGATCGCTCCCTTCGCTTGGTCGAGGGCAAATAAAGTCCGGCTCTTATCAAATAAGGGCGTTTCTGGGGAGTTAAGATATTTCGGTTCTTCGTTCGTGAGGGTGCGGCTGCCAAAGGCGATCGCCCGACCCTGGACATCGTAGATCGGGATCATCAGGCGATCGCGGAACTGATCATAATGGCCGTTCCCCGACTGGCGTGGTTTAATTAAGCCTGCTTTTTCGACCAACTCGATGGGATAGCGTTTTTGTTCCACAAGGTAGTGATAGAGGGTATCCCAGCCCCCCGGCGCATAGCCCAGGCCGAAGTTTTGAATCGTTGCTTCCGTTAATCGCCGTTGCTCGCGGACATAAGCTAAGGCCGTTTGCCCTTCCGGTTGCCGTAGGGAATATTGATAAAAATCATTGGCGATCGCCACAATTTCGTAGAGCTGCTCCTTGAGGGACAGTTCCCGCTGGATCTCTTGGTGCCGTTCTGGTTCGAGGGTTTTGACCGGGACTTGATACCGTTGGGCCAAGTCCAGCACCACCTGGGCAAAGGGAGACTTATTGATCTCCATCAAAAACTTGATCGCATTGCCCCCTGCCCCACAGCCAAAACAGTGATAGAACTGCTTCGTCGGACTCACCGTAAAACTGGGGGTCTTCTCATCATGGAATGGACAAAGCCCCAGTAAATCCTTGCCCCGCTTTTTGAGCACCACATAATCAGATACCACCTCCGTAATATCAACCTTGGCGCGAATTTCTTCGATGGTGTCAGGATGAATCGAGGGGTAGGCCATAGATTACGTCGCAAAAATCTAAACAGAATGCATCCTTAAAAGATAAAAGAAAATCTCCGGGGACGCCGCTACAAACAATAAATTGATCTGTCTTTGGCTTTCTCCCCACAAAAAAAGCCCACAAACTGTGAGCTTAGAGAATGTGCAGTTGATAAACGAATGTGTAACAGAGAGTTCATGACAAAAACAAGAATCCAGTCCGAATACTCAAGCTTGTTCTTCCGAATCTATTTCAGAAAATCTTGGAGCTGCCAAAGAACTAGCCTTGATCAAACTCCCCTGTTCAGCACTCTGGAAAATAGCGAATGTTCGTGAGGATTATTGCTTTTGGATATGGATGGACAGACGTAGTTTGGAACAGCGTTTTCACCTCTTTTTTCTATTGTTTAGATTAAGCTGTTTAATCTGCCAGGAGAAGCGCTTTGCTTCTTGTCTCTAACGATATCACCCAATCTAGGAGATCTGGGGGAACGTGATTTTTCTTTGGGCCACTAAAAGTAGGCACTTACAAAAGATTAAAAAACATAAAAATTCAGCCATAGATCCAGGGCCAAGAGGGTCAACCCCAAAAGCAGACTGAGATAAAAATAGGCCCGCCAGCGGACAACATTAATCAACAAAATTAGGGTGATGCCATTGAAGAAAGTTCCAGTTAGAAGGAAGCCAAGGGCAACACCAGGGCTATTATTCCCTAAGATCAGATCGGCGATCGCCGCCATTTGTGTCGGTTGAACAGCGTACAAGATCCCCGCGCCAAATAGACCCGTCATACCGTGGCTGAGTAATGTTTCTAGGGGGAAAAGGACTTGGCCACAAGCCATCACACCACAGGCGATCAGGAGCCAAACCGACCATTCCAGCAGTTCTTGCATAAGGTTTTGGCTCGCCATGAGGGATCGAAATCGGCGAGAAGTGGGCAGAATGGTTAATTTACTTGGTGGTGCCAGGGTTTCTGGTTGGGTATTGGGAACTCGGTGGGAACTGGGACGGGCGATCGCCGGATACAAAAAAGTGTCTAGATCTCCCTGTTGGTAACTGCGCTGTTGACGCGCCCCCACAAAAATACTGGCAATTAAAAGCAAAATCCCTAGGCTCAGGCTGCCATAGAACAACAGGAGTCCCCCCCGACTAGGTAGCTGCTGCCAAAATTTAGCGAGCACAAAGGGACTCAGGGAAACAGTTCCCAGCCAAAAGGCGATCGCCCCCGCCGAGGAGCCGGATTGCCATAGGAGCCGTCGCAGGAGGGGCAGTCCGCCCACTTGACCCACAGGTAAGATAAAGCCGAGGCCAAGACCAGCCAGTAATTGTAACCAGGCGCTTTGGGGAAGAACTTTTTCCCACCAGGGACGGGGCGTAAAAATTAAAGCCACCGTCGAGAGACATACCCCCACAAAAAGCCAGGGCCAAAGGATCAGCCATTGGGCGATCATCAGGGTAAACCACTGTTGCAAAGCGACCATTACCACACCTAAATTCCAGAAAAATTGCTCCATTTACCCTAACCGATCCCTGGTCTTTTGCTCGATTTTGAGCGGCGATCGCCCCGGTCAGACACCCCCCTGGGGATCTTCTTGCAACCCTTGGAAAAAGGAGCTTAATGGGTTATTAGTATAGAATTGAAAAACTTTGTTTATCATCATTTTTTAACTGAGAGGAATCAAACCATGGATTGGCGAGTTGTTGTTGTTTTAGCTCCCGTAATCATCGCTGGCTCTTGGGCAATCTTTAACATTGCTGCGGCTGCCCTGAACCAACTCCGCAATATGCAAACGAAGAAATAAGTCTTTATCTCTACTGCTTTTCGCGTAAATTACCCTTTGTTTTTGACAGGAGCAGCCCCTAGGGGTTGCTTTTTCATCCCCAGCAAATCTATGACTGTGCAAATCCGTCGTCTCCACCCCAGCCGTCCCGTTAACGTCAGCATCTTGCAGTACCAAGTGGCGGTGCCCGATGCCAAACCCCAGCATATTCTGGAAGAAATTGTTTGGCATAAAGAAAAAGAAGTGGAGCAGCTGCGCGATAAAGTTTCTCTGCTAGAGCTACGCCAGCGAGTCACAACGGTGCCGCCCGCAAAAGATTTTCTGGGGGCCTTAGTCCACGGCAAGACCCAGCCAGCACTCATCGCCGAAGTAAAAAAAGCCTCGCCTAGTAAGGGGATAATTCGGGAAGATTTTGACCCTGTGGCGATCGCCAAAAGTTATGCCGCCGGGGGAGCCAGTTGCCTCTCAGTCCTCACCGATAACAAGTTTTTCCAGGGCAGCTTCGAAAACCTGAGCCTCGTGCGCGATGCCGTCGATCTGCCCCTGCTCTGCAAAGAATTTATTATTTATCCCTATCAAATCTTTAAGGCCCGCAGCCATGGTGCCGATGCGGTTCTCTTGATCGCCGCGATCCTCAGTGACCAAGACCTCGCCTATTTCGTCAAAATTATCCGCAGCTTAGGGATGACCGCCCTGGTGGAAGTCCATACCCTCGCGGAACTTGATCGCGTCCTCGCCATCGAGGGGGTGAGCCTCGTGGGGATCAATAACCGTAACCTCGAAGATTTTTCTGTAAATTTGGAGACGACTACCATGTTGATGGAAAGTCGCCGCGCCGAACTCCAGGCGAAGGGTGTCCGCGTTGTCAGTGAATCGGGCTTACATACCCCCCTCGATCTCCGGTTTGTCCAAGAAGCCGGAGCAAAGGCAGTGTTAATCGGCGAATCTCTCGTGAAACAGCCGGATCCTAGGAAGGCGATCGCCGACTTGTTTCAGTTTTAGATTGGGCTAAACCTGGAGGGGCACTGCTGCCGTTTGGAAATGTTTTTCGATGGTGGTCTTGGGGATCGCCGTATTCAAATGCTGCCAGGGTAAGACCTGAGTTGTCGCCCAATCCTGATGCACATAGAAATCTAGGGGGGGAATTTTGCCTTTCAGTTCCTTAAAGGCCCGCCTGTAGCTGCCGAGGGTATCACCGTAATCCCTGGTTAATTCTAAAAGGCTAGAGAGGCGGCGATCGCCCCTGGAAAGCAACCCTTGAATCACTGACCAGTTATAGCTTTCTGGCCGGAACTCCATGCCCTGGGAGCGGAGATGCTTTTGGAGGAATTGCAGCCGTTTTTTGGCCGCTGGGTTTACTCCAAACCACTGGAAAGGCGTATGGGCTTTAGGGACAAAGGTGCTACAACCGAGGGTTAAACGCAAGCCTGGGGCCGCTTTTTTCACAGTCTGCATCATCGCAATGGTTGCTTCCACATCGGCCATCTCTTCCCCTGGAATGCCCACCATGCCATAGAATTTAATCCCCTTGAGGCCCCCGGCTTTTGCGTTCACTGCTGCGGTAATAATTTCGTCGTTGGTGAGCTTTTTATTGACAATCTCCCGGAGCCGTTCCGAACCACTTTCTACGGCGATTGTGATCGAACGGGTATCCCGTGCCGCAAGAGTTTGAGCCAGTTTTTCTGTGACGGTATTCGTCCGTACCGAGGCAATACTCAAACGCACATCGGCATACTGGGGTTGAGAAAGGTAGTCTAATAGTTGTTCAAATTCCGGGTGTTGGGTCACGGAAGCACCGAGCAAACCAAGGCGATCCGTAACTTTAAGGCCCCGCTCAATGGCCGGGATCAAGGACTGCTCTAAATTGGCCGTCCGGAAGGGCAAGGTGACATAGCTAGCGAGGCAAAAGCGGCACATCTCTGGGCAACTACGTACCACTTCTACCATGTAGATATTTTCCCAGGCGGCTTTTTCCGTCACCACCGTCGAGGCCGAGAGAGTGTTACCCCGGTAAGTTTGTTTTTCAACACTTTCAGGAATATCAGGATATTTGGGACGAATGGTTTCGATTTCCCCCGTCGGCTCCCGGTAAGTTACTTCGTACAGACTAGGCACATAGATCCCCGGTGTTTGGGCGAGGTGACGTAATTTGCTTTGGCGATCGCCTTGGCGCAGTTTTTGATACTGATCGATAAATTCATCCAGGAGATTTTCCCCGTCTCCCAGGAGAATCACGTCAAAAAAGTCCGCAAAGGGTTCAGGGTTGGCACTCAACACCGACCCCCCCCCAAACACAAGGGGATGCTGTTCGTCACGCTCGGCTGCCCGCAGCGGAATTTTTAGTTTTTCTAACAAGCTAAAGAGATTTGTGTAATCCAGTTCCCAAGAAAAAGAAAAGCCGACAATTTCTGGCTGAGACGACAGTTTTTCCTCTAAATCTGTGAATAAACGACGCACATCCACATCGGGCCGTTGGCTAAATTTTGCCCATACCAATTGGTAGCCCAAGCTCGTAATCCCCACGGTGTAGGTATTGGGAAAGGCAAAAATCAAGGGGATCGCGTTGGCCGTCGGTGTTACAGGATCAAAGAGGAGGCGTTCTTGGTCAAACAAAGTCGTCAGGTCAGAAAAAGTTTTGTACCCTTGCCATTGTAAGGGAGTCCCCTCAGCGATTGGCGATCGCCGCAAAGAGGACAGAAAATGGCGGATCTTCTCCTAACGTTTCCTAGCGCAGATACCCTAAATTGACTGAAAATTTCTGTAAAAAAATTATTTGTTTCCCAAGCTTATCTAGTGTTAGTATATGCAGGCTTCCTGTTTTTCACCATAAATATGGTGCTATCTCTGAACAGGATTTTTTTGTCACTTCACCCCATTAGTCCCGTCTGCCCTATGGATCTCCGTCAAGATACTGCCCTCTCCAGAAGCACCCCCAGCGCTACGGCTACCTACTCTGCTTCCAGGGCGGTAACACCGACGAAACCCCAGACCTATGTGATCAAACGGAGTGGCAAACGGGCTCCCCTCGATGTCACCAGAATTCGCAACGTGGTGCAGTGGGCCTGTCAAGATTTAGAAGCCAACACCATTGAACTGGAAGCCGGGCTGAAAACGCGCCTCAAAGATGGGGTTACCACCCGCGAAATTCAAGAAAATTTAATTCAATGTGCCCTGGAGATGTGCAGTCCCGAAGAACCGGACTGGCGTTATGTGGCTGGGCGTCTCCACATCTGGAGCCTCTGGAAAGATACCCTCGTGGCGCGTGGTTATCAGTATGGTCAATATCCCCAGCTCGTGGCGGATAAAGTAGCCGCAAAAGCCTACGACGAGCGGCTATTGCAATACAGTGCGGCGGAGCTAGAAATTGCCAATGGCTGGATCAATCCCGATTGGGATATGGACTATGACTATGCCGGAGCGGTGCTGCTCACCAAGCGTTATCTGCTGGATGATGAATTGCCCCAGGAAGCCTTTTTAACTTGCGCCCTTCTCCTTGCTCTCCCGGAAAAACCAGAAAATCGGCTCAAGTGGGCGAAAAAATTCTACGAGGCGATCGCCCAGCGGCAGATTTCCTTAGCAACGCCGATCCTCGCCAACCTGCGGATTCCCAACGGTTCCCTCTCTTCCTGCTTCATCATTGGCATGGAAGACAACCTCGAAAGTATTTTCCGCGAAATCACCAATGCGGCACGCATTTCTAAAAATGGTGGCGGGGTTGGCTGTAATGTTAGTCGGATCCGCGCCACAGGGAGCCGCGTGATGGGCAAGGCCAATGCCTCCGGGGGCGTTATCCCTTGGATCAAACTCCTCAACGATACGGCGATCGCCGTGAACCAGGGGGGGCGCAGAGCTGGGGCAATCACCGTTTCCCTCGATGTGTGGCATTTAGATGTGCCAGAATTCCTCGAAATGCAGACCGAAAACGGGGATCAGCGGCGCAAGGCCTACGATGTCTTTCCCCAACTGGTAGTCACCGATGAATTTATGCGGCGAGTACAAAACAAAGAAGCCTGGACATTGGTCGATCCCTACGAAGTTAAAGAAAACCTCGGCATTGATCTCGCGGCCCTCTGGGGCGAAAAATTCGACGCGGCCTACCGTCAAATCGAAGCAAGCCTAGACCAAGACATTAAGCTCTACAAAAAAGTCGATGCCCGGCACCTGTTTAAGGAAATTATGCGATCGCAGATCGAAACTGGGATGCCCTACATCGCCTTTAAAGACACCATCAACCGTGCTAACCCGAACCAACACGAGGGCTACATTCCTGGGGTCAATTTGTGTGTTGAATCATTCTCCAATGTGGTGCCGGGTCAGCTCGCCCACACCTGTAACCTCGACTCTTTAAACTTGGCGAACATTGAAGCTGATGAATTAGCCGATGCCTGCGAAGTGGCGGTGCGCATCCTTGATAACACCATCGAAATTACCAACACTCCCTTTGAAGACAGCAGCATCCACAACCAGCGTTACCGCACCATTGGCGTAGGGGCGATGGGTTTGGCAGATTGGCTCGCGAAAAATAAGCTTTCCTACAAAAATATTGAGGCCATCGATCGCCTCTTTGAAGACATTGGCTACTACTGCACCCGCACCTCTGTAAACCTCGCCCAAGAACGGGGCGCTTACCCTGGGTTTCCGGGTAGTGAGTGGAGTAAGGGACATCTGATTGGCGCGAAACCGATTACTTGGTATCGAGAAAATGCCCACGCAGTAGACCGCTGGGAACGCCTCAGTGAAGACGTACAAAAGTACGGGATCCGCAATAGCCACATCACAGCGATCGCCCCCAATACTTCCTCTTCCCTAGTGCAAGGTTGTAGCGCGAGTATTTTGCCGACCTACAGCAAATTTTTCTATGACAAATGGGCAAAAGGCACCGTTCCCATTGCCCCACCGTTTATCGGTAAATCTTTCTGGTTCTACCAAGAAAACAAAAGCATGGATCAGCGCCTTGTGGTCAAAGCCGTCGCGACGATGCAAAAGTGGATCGATACAGGCATCTCGATGGAATTGATTTTCAATCTCAACCAAGGCATTTATTTCCCGAACGAACCAGAACGGGCCTTAAAAGCAAAGGATATTTTTGAAATCTTGATGCTGGCTTGGGCTGAAGGTTGCAAGGCAATTTACTACATCCGCACCGTACAAAAAGATGATTTTAAAGAGGGATCAGAAGGGTGTGTTGCCTGCGCGAATTAAAAAACCTGTATCGACAACGATGGGCTGATCGGGCACTTTTGCTGACCATTGCGGTTCATTAAGCGCCTGGTGGGAAAGGGATCAGGGGTTTCGGGGAATTTGTTAGGATTAGAGATTACATATTTCTTGTTCCGCAGTTGTTCAAAACCCTATGGCAGACACCAAAAAACCGATCAAAATCATTAGTGATAATCGTAAAGCCCGTTTCCAGTATGAAATCCTCGAAACCTTAGAGGCCGGGATTCAGCTCCAGGGAACGGAGGTTAAATCGGTGCGGGCGGGCAAGGTAAACCTAGGGGACGGTTATGTGTTGATTCGCAACAACGAGGCTTGGCTGCTCAATGTGCATATTTCGCCATATACTGCCAGTGGCCAGTACTTTAACCATGAACCCAAGCGCGATCGCAAATTGCTGTTGCACCGTAAAGAAATTCGCCGCTTGATCGGTCAACTAGAACAAAAGGGATTGACGCTGATTCCTTTAAAAATGTATCTCAAGGGCAGCTTAGTAAAAGTCAGTCTGGGGCTTGGCCGTGGGAAAAAGCTCCACGATAAACGCGAAACGATTAAACGTCGCCAGGATAGCCGGGAAATGGCGCGGGCCTTGAAACGTTATTAAGGCAAATTGAACCATTGAAAGTTTTCCCAAAGAAAACTCTATGTCGCATCAAATGGGACAGTGAATTGTCGGGCGATCGCCCTGGGAAATACCAATATTTTTCGGTCATCCTTTTGCATAATTAGTGGGGTTAAACCCAGTGATAAGAAATCCCAAACAATAAAGGCGATCGCCAAAACTCAACAAAAGCATTCGTCAAAAGGGTGAATGTATCTTAAGATTGTCAGATAAGAGAATTAATTTTCTTGACAAAATCACGAATAAAATAAGCAAGTAAGATAGGAGGACATCTATGGCTCTCGTCCCAATGCGTTTGCTCTTAGATCACGCTGCAGAAAATAGTTATGGCATTCCTGCGTTTAACGTCAACAACATGGAACAGATTCTGTCCATCATGCAGGCTGCTGATGAGACCGATAGCCCCGTAATTCTCCAAGCGTCCCGTGGTGCCCGTAGTTATGCCGGGGAAAACTTCCTCCGTCACCTCGTGCTTGCCGCCGTGGAAACCTACCCCCATATTCCCGTTGCGATGCACCAGGATCACGGCAACAGCCCTGCCACCTGTTATTCTGCGATCCGTAACGGTTTCACCTCTGTGATGATGGACGGTTCCCTCGAAGCCGATGCCAAAACCCCCGCGAGCTTTGACTACAACGTCAGTGTGACTGCTGAAGTTGTGAAAGTGGCCCACTCCGTTGGTGCTTCCGTCGAAGGGGAACTCGGCTGCCTTGGCTCCCTCGAAACAGGGATGGGTGAAGCAGAAGACGGCCACGGTTTTGAAGGCGCTCTCAGCAAAGAACAACTTCTAACTGATCCCGACGAAGCTGTCGAATTCGTTGAGCGTACCCAAGTAGATGCCCTTGCTGTAGCGATCGGGACCAGCCACGGTGCTTACAAATTTACCCGGAAGCCCACTGGTGAAATCCTCGCCATTAGCCGGATCGCTGAAATCCACGCGAAACTCCCCAACACCCACTTGGTAATGCACGGTTCTTCCTCTGTACCCCAAGAATGGCTCGACATGATTAACGAGTACGGTGGTGCCATTCCTGAAACCTATGGTGTACCCGTAGAAGAAATTCAAAAGGGTATTAAGAGCGGTGTGCGTAAAGTCAACATCGACACCGACAACCGTCTGGCGATCACTGCGGCAATTCGTGAAGCAGCGATGAAGGATCCGAAGAACTTCGATCCCCGTCACTTCCTCAAGCCTTCGATCAAGTACATGAAGCAGGTTTGTAGCGATCGCTATCAGCAATTCTGGTGTGCTGGTAACGCTAGCAAGATCAAGCAAATCCCCTTAGATGAGTTTGCGAAGAAATATGCCAGCGGTGAACTCGCAGCAAAAACTGCAGTTAACGCCTAAGTTGTAACTCCCGCCAGTCTTAGGGTTTATTCCCTAAGCTAGCTTGAATTTGAGTCCGGTTCCAGTAGGGATAGGGCTCACTTTTTTTTGCTTAATTCAGGCAGGGAGCTTATTAATTACCCCACAGTTACTCAATAACCCTCCCCTAGCCCCTCTACCCCTCTAGTGGAAGAGCGTTAAAAGATTTGAGGGAGGTGCTGAAGGCGGAGGGTATTATCTTCGGTGAAAGAGTAACCTTGGGGGAAGAAATAATTTAGTTAAGGGTGCGCACATCGGTGACTTGACCCGTCACAGCGGCAGCAACAACCATCGCCGGACTCATGAGTAGGGTGCGTCCCGTCGCAGAACCCTGCCGTCCTTTAAAGTTGCGGTTGGAAGAAGAAGCGCTGATCTGGTTGCCTTCGAGCTTATCGGGGTTCATGGCGAGACACATGGAGCAGCCGGGTTCCCGCCATTCAAAGCCTGCTTCGGTAAAAATCTGATCGAGTCCCTCTGCCTCAGCCTGTTGTTTCACTTGTTCAGAACCGGGCACGACAAAGGCTTTTACTCCCGGAGCAACGTGATGGCCTTTGGCATATTTAGCGGCTTCCTGGAGATCGCTCAAGCGACCATTGGTGCAACTACCGATAAAACAGACATCAATTTTGGTGCCTTGGATCGCTTGGCCTGGTTGAAGCTGCATATATTTGTAAGCCTCAGCGGCGATCGCCTGTTCATCTTCGGCCATCATTTCTGGGGTCGGCACTGATTCATCAACGCCAATGCCCTGACCCGGTGTGATCCCCCAAGTGACGGTGGGGGCAATGTCTGCCGCGTCAAAGGTGACCACATCGTCATATTCGGCGTCGGCTTCACTGCGGAGACTATCCCACCAGGCGATCGCCTTTTCCCAGGCTTCTCCCTTGGGCGCAAAGGGACGGCCTTGCAAATAGTCATAGGTTACTGAATCGGGGTTGACGTAGCCGCAGCGGGCACCCCCTTCGATGGACATATTACAAACCGTCATCCGCTCTTCCATGGACATTTTTTCAAAGGTTGTCCCGGCATATTCATAGGCGTAGCCGACGCCCCCTTTAACGCCCAGCTTGCGGATAATGTGTAGAATGACGTCTTTGGCATAAACTCCGGGCTGGAGATCACCATTTACCTCGATTTTACGAACTTTCAATTTTGCCAGAGCTAGGGTTTGGGAGGCGAGCACATCCCGCACTTGGGAAGTCCCAATGCCAAAGGCGATCGCCCCAAAAGCGCCGTGGGTAGAAGTGTGGGAATCACCACAGGCAACGGTCATCCCCGGCTGTGTTAATCCCTGTTCTGGGGCAATCACATGGACAATCCCCTGGCCCCCGGAGCCGACATTATAAAAACGAATTTTGTTGGTAGCCGTATTTTTTTCCAGTTCTTGCATCATCGCTTCGGCGAGGGGATCCGCAAAGGGTCGCGCTTGATTTTCCGTCGGGACAATGTGATCCACCGTAGCGACCGTGCGTTCTGGATACATGACCTGGAGATTGCGGTCTCTGAGCATGGCAAAGGCCTGGGGACTGGTCACTTCATGGATCAGGTGCAGTCCGATAAATAGTTGCGTTTGGCCAGAGGGTAAAACTTTAACGGTGTGTAAGTCCCAAACCTTATCAAAAAGAGTGCCTTTGCTCATAGAACTGAATTGCTTAAGTACGCCAATAATATTCTGTGCAGAGCTTCAATCATACAACTTTTTTTTCCTCGCTTTGGGCAGGGGTTTGGGAGAGGGGCAAGGTGATTGTAAAGGTACTACCTTCCTGGAGACGGGAGGTGAGACTAATCTGACCTTGGTGGGCTTCGAGGATCAGTTTTGAAAGGTGTAGCCCCAGACCGCTGCCCCCGTTGTAATGCTTGCCTTGGCGGAATCGCTCAAAGATTTCTAATTGATCTTCCGGGCTAATGCCGCTCCCCGTATCGATTACTTGAATTTGCACTTGCTCTTGATCGACTGGGGTCAATTTAACAGTGACGTGGCCTTGATCGGTAAATTTAATGGCGTTGCTCACCAGGTTCACTAAGATGCGATGCACGGCCAGGCGATCGCCTTCGAGCCACACGGGGACTTCGGGGAGTTCCCCCTGGAGTTGCAGTTGTTTTTCCTGGGCGAGGGGACGTAATTCCCCAAGCACATTGGTAATCACAGTCTTGAGATCCACTCGACTAAAATAGAACGTTTTCCGCTCGGATTCGTAGCGATAAACCTCCAAAATATTGTTCACCATCTCCAATAGATTGGCATTACTGCGGGACATAGTGCGTAAAACCTCTTGCATTGCTTCCGACAGTTCCCCCAAAGCCCCCTGCAAAAGGAGATTGAGCATCCGATCCGCCGCAATCAAGGGAGTACGCATATCGTGGGTTAACCGGGAGGCGAAGTCTTCCCGTTGCCGGACAATCATATTTTTCTCATCAACGGTATGTTTAAACCGCAGCAGCGATCGCACCCGGGCAATCAGTTCATCAATCTCCACGGGTTTACGGATAAAATCATCAGCACCAATATCCAAACCTAGGGCAACACTCGGTTGGGCATGGGCAGTGATCAACAGGATGGGAATGTAAGGGATGTCGGGGTCGTTACGAATGTGCCGTGTGATCTCAAAGCCATCCATGTGGGGCATCATCACATCGAGCAAGATCAGGTGAAAAGGCTGCTGTGCCACAAGCTCCAGGGCTTTTTGGCCGTTATTAACCGTCACCAGGTCTAAATCTTCATCTTCTAAAATGCTCTGGATCAACAATAAATTATCCGGCGAATCATCCACGACCAGAACGCGATCACGGTTGCTCAGCGAAAACATGGCACATCACCCCAGGTTAATTTCGACTCAACTGCTGGTTGAACAGCGGAATCCCCTATTTTAAACGTTGAACCCGATGGCGGTTACGGCATTGCTTCTTTAGCTTCATTATACCCAGGTCATTGCAGGGAAATGGGGCAATTAATAAGTTTAAATACTCAATTTCTTTGATAGGGCGATCGCCCCTTTTGGCTCAAGCCCACCAATTATTTAGAAATGATTTTATCTAGTTGATATTGGCGCTCCTCAGTAGTTTAAATTATTTCAGTCTGCATTATCCCCTCAAAAAAGAGTCCCCTAGAAAAGCTGTAATCTTAGGCCGATCAATCCTTGATTCTTCCGAGAAAACAAAGGAAATTTGGTAGGATAGAAAGGCTGCTTCTATCTCAGGTTAAGGGTCTACCTCTAGAAAACGGCGATGGGATCAAATTTCTCCCCTAGGCAACTGCTAACAGCCAGTACGGAGAAGTCCTCTTTTTGTTGCTTCATTTTTAGCTCTTCTCGCACGTGCCCCCCATAAACAACATCAGAGCAGATTGTGTAACAAAAACAGAAGGAACGTTGGATTAGGAATAGAGACTTTATGGTTAATGAATCGTCAGATCAAGGGGGGCAACCACCGAGGGGAATCGGCAGTTTTGCGTGGTTAATTGAGGCCTATGGTCAGGCGATCGCCCTGTTAGAAAATCAAGCGGCCCAGATCGAAACTTTAGAACGTGAAAAAGATCATCTCGCCAACCAATATCGAGAGGCGCTCCAGCAATACCATCAGCTCAAGGAGCAATACGATCACCAATACAGTCAACAGTACCAAGAATATTTTTCGTTGCCCCTTCCCTGCTACCGTTGGCAAGCCATTGAGGGAGAGCTTTATTTATCGGACTTTAATCCGGCGGCGGCACGGTTCAATAGCCAAGCACTCCAGCAGCCTTCTTTGAATCTTGGGCAACGCCCCCAGAAAATTTTTGCTGCGTTACCCACCCTCTACCACCACCTAGAAAATTGCCTCAAACGGGAGGTCTCGAACAGTCAGCGATTGCAATTTATTCGCTTAAATTTGTACCTCCGGGTGGAGTATGTGTTTATTGCTCCGGATCAAATCTTAATGTGTATTCTCGACGAGAGCGAGCAACTCCTCACGGAACAACAACTCCGCCAACAGGTGCGCCAACAGTCGGCGATCGCCAAATTAGGGAGCATCAGCCTCAACACATCAGATCTAGCGAAATTATTTCGTCAAGCGGTAATTTTTGTGGCCCGCACCCTGGACGTTCCCTATAGCTGCCTCTATCTGAAACAAAAAAAGACCTCTATTTGCACCCTAGAAGCAGGTTATGGTTGGCCTGTCGATCTCATCGGTGCGGTCACAGTGAGCACGACTCCAGATAGCCACGTTGGCTATACCCTGACCCAACAACAGGCGATCAGCATCGAGGATTTGCGCGTTGAAAGTCGCTTTCGGGGCGAAACGTTACTGCACAATTATCAAGTAGTCAGTGGGATTAGTATGCCCATTGGCCCAGTGGATAACCCCTGGGGAGTACTGGCGGTTTATAGTACCGAAGAACGTCATTTCAGTGGGGATGAGACTTATTTTCTCCAGGCGATCGCCCATGTTCTGTCTAGTAGTATCGAACGCGATCGCCAGGCAGCGGACATGAACCTTTTACACCGCTCGATCAATGTGATCCGCCAGGGAGTGGTAATCACCGATGCCCGGGAAGAGAATAATCCAATTATTTATGTCAACCAAGGTTTTGAAAAAATTACTGGCTACACCGCAGATGAAATCCTTGGTCGTAACTGCAATTTTCTCCAGGGCCGCGATCGCCGACAGCCTCCCCTCACAGAATTGCGGGCTGCGATCCTCAAGGGCCAAGAATGTAACGTCACCCTCCGCAACTACCGCAAAAATGGCGAACCCTTTTGGAATGCCCTCCACATTTTTCCGGTACGAGATCCCGCTGGTTATCTGACCCACTTTATTGGGATCCAAACGGATATTAGCCACGAAAAGGCCGCCGCTGCTAACCTCCAAAAAACCGAAGCGCAATTTCACCAAACCTTCCAACTCGCCCCCATTGGCATGGCGATCACCACCTTAGGGGGCCACTATGAACGGGTCAACCAAGCCTGGTGTCGGATCACTGGCTACGATCAAGAGACCCTCTTGGAAAAAACCTATCTAGAGTTAACCCATCCCGATGATCAAGCTGAAGATGAACGCCTCAATGAGCTCCTGCAGCAAGGCGATCGCCAGGAATTTCAGCGGGAAAAACGCTACATCGCCCAAGATGGCCAAAAAATTCACATCCTAGAACAAGTCGCCCTCGTGCGCGATGCCGAAGGCAAACCCCTCCATGTAATTCGGCAAATGGTAGACATTGGCGATCGCAAACAAATAGAACAGCGCCTTGTCCAAGAAGCCTTCTATGATCACCTCACCGGCCTCCCCAATCGCTCCCTCCTAGAAGAGCGCCTCGAGCAAGTCATTAAACAACAACAACGCTATCCCCAACACCACAATGCTCTTTTATTCCTTGACTTAGATTATTTCAAAGCGATTAATGACCGCCTCGGCCACCTCGTTGGTGACCAGCTCCTACAAGACTTTGCCAAACGCATTTGTCATTGTCTCCGGGATGTGGATACCCTGGCCCGTTTGGGGGGAGACGAATTTGTCGTGCTCCTCACAGAAATAACCGAGCCCCAGACCGCCTTTGAAGTTAGTCAGCGGATCCATAAAGCCCTACAAACCCCCTTTGAACTCGCAGGCCAGTCCCTATTTGTAAAGGTGAGCATTGGTGTCTTACCTAAACTTGATCGCTATCTGACGGCGACGGGCATTTTACGCGACGCAGACCTAGCGATGTACCATGCCAAAGCCAAGGGACGCGCCCGTTCAGAAGTCTTTGAATTACCTTGAATTTAGCCCACTTCAGCTAGCCTGAGAGATCACAACTAAAAAAATCTCCCCCAAACTGGGGGCAGGGGGGCTGTGTCAATAAGCTCTGAGGCACAGTTTAAATCCCACGCATAAAAAAAGAGACTTTTCCCCAATTATTTAGAGAAAAAGTCCCCTTGAAAAAAAGCAGGGAAAAAGCGCGCAGGTTAACTGTCGCAGCAACTACAGAGAAGCCTTCGCTGGATTAGCCGACACATCTTCCTGAAGAGCGGCATATAAACGATTCAAGGCGCTGATGTACGCCCGGGCCGACGCTACCACAATATCTGTATTTGCAGCATGGCCAGAATAAATCCGTCCCTCGTGCCGCAAACGAATTGTGACTTCACCAATGGCATCAATGCCCGCCGTTACCGACTGCACGGAATATTCAATTAATTCATTGGGCACCTGAACCACCCGGTTAATCGCCTTATAAATGGCATCTACAGGCCCGGTACCAATGGCTGCATCGGTTAATTCTTTCCCTCCGGGAGTACGGATCGTAATGGTGGCTGTGGGTTGGGCATGGTCACCACAGGAAACCTGCACCAGCTCCAGACGGAATAATTCCGGCGGTTGCTGGGTTTCATCCTTAACGATCGCTTCCAGATCCCAGTCGGTAATTTCTTTTTTCTTATCGGCTAGATCTTTAAAGCGCAGAAAAGCTTTGTTGAGATCGTTATCAGACAAATCGAACCCTAATTCTGCTAGGCGGGTACGGAAAGCATTCCGACCAGAATGTTTACCCAAGATAATTTGATTATCAGTTAAGCCAATGGACTGGGCATCCATGATCTCGTAGGTGAGCTTATTTTTCAGGACGCCATCCTGGTGAATGCCTGACTCGTGGGCAAAGGCATTCAAACCCACAATCGCTTTATTGGCCTGGACAGAAAGCCCTGTCAAGTTAGATACCAAACGAGATGTTTTGTAGATCTCTTTGGTATTGATGTTGGTCAAAGGTGCTTCTGAGTCAGCAGGCCGACCGAGGAAAGGATTGTAATACTGGCGGCGCACATGGAGGGCCATCACCAATTCTTCGAGGGCGGCATTCCCGGCCCGTTCGCCAATGCCGTTAATGGTGCATTCTAATTGTCGCGCGCCATTTTTTACGGCTTCGAGGAAATTGGCCACCGCTAGGCCCAAATCGTTGTGGCCATGGACAGAGATAATTGCGCGGTCAATATTGGGGACGTTTTCTCTGATGCCTTTGATTAGAGCGCCAAATTCGGCGGGGGTTGTGTAGCCGACGGTGTCAGGGATATTGACGGTGGTTGCCCCGGCATCAATGACGGCTTCGAGGATTTGATAAAGGAATTCAGGATCCGAGCGGCCTGCGTCTTCGGGGGAAAATTCCACATCGTTGGTAAAGGTTTTGGCGTAGGCAACCATTTCTGGGGCGATCGCCAACACATCCTTGCGGCTTTTGCGGAGTTTGTATTCGAGGTGAATATCGGAGGTGGCGATAAAGGTGTGGATTCGATTTTTGAAAGCTGGCTTCAGGGCATTGCCTGCCGCTTCAATGTCACCCTTGGTGGCCCGGGCTAGACCACAGATCGTTGGCCCATTTTCTGTGCCGACTTCGGCGGCGATACGTTGCACAGCATCAAAATCACCCCGACTCGCCCTGGGGAAACCCGCTTCAATGACATCTACACCAAGTCGCGCCAGGGCACGGGCGATCGCCAGCTTTTCGTCTCCATTTAGGGTTGCCCCCGGAGATTGTTCACCATCCCGTAATGTTGTGTCGAAAATAATAATGCGATCGTCTTGGTTGTTCATCATTTCCCGCTCCCTTAGCGTGAAAATAGTCTAAATAAAAACTCTATGTTGATTGGAATAAAAGTACTGGCTATGCTCCACTTTAAAAGAGTCCATAGCTATCTCCCTAGGATAAACCAATTCCTTAGGAATTAGATATTCTGCCGTAAAAAAGGATGGGTGGCGTTTATCCAAGCATGACCCATGGTCAGAGGTAATGGCTTACTGCCCCTATAGGTAGCTAAAAAAAGTCGGAATATCGGGCAAGAGTTATGGTTGCCAGTCATCCAGAGCATTTGCGATTGAGGGTACCCACGTTATTGGAACACAACACTAAATCTTTGGCCTTAATTCAGTCAAAAATATTGGCGTCATTCAAGGCATTTTTAAAGCATTTATGGCTACTGTGATTGCTTAAGGTTCTGTTTTTTCAATTTCGGCCCGCAGATTATTTAGATCAATGTAACAATCCGTGGCATTTCTCAGTTCCCTGGCGATCATTCCTTCCGTCGAAACAACGGTAATGTGGGTATTTTTTGAGCGCAAAAGTTCGATCGCTCGTTCAAAATCACCATCGCCACTAAACAAGATAACTTGATCATATTGATCGACTGTATTAAACATATCGACCACAATTTCAATGTCTAAATTTGCTTTCTGGGAGTAGCGACCGGAGACATCGTCATAGTATTCTTTGAGGATTTTTGTGCGTACTGTATAACCCAGACTGATCAAGGCATCGCGGAAACCCCGCTGATCTTGGGAATCCTTTAGGCCTGTGTACCAAAAGGCATTAATCAGGCGCACGGTGGGATCGCAAGTGAAATAATCTAAAACACGACGGGGGTCAAAAAACCAATTATTTTTTTGTTGTGCATAAAACATATTATTCCCATCTACAAAAATAGACAGGCGACGCTGATAAAAGTTCATAGCAAAATTGGCCCTAAAATAATAGGGTGATTTTTTTAAATATAGGGTTTTAGTTTGGGTTTAAATAAAGGGAAGGAAGTTGTTCCCTCGCAATAAAAATAAAAGAGAAATATAGTGTAGGTTAGCAGATGGACTAGGCCAGGCATTCCTACGGAATAAAGCATAAAAATAAGTCTATCGGCCTATTGTAAAGGCTAAGGGATCTTTTCGGCAATGCTAAAAAATAGAGGCGATCGCCTGTAGAGTAAACAAGATTGAGGCCCGCAAAAGACCATGAATTTTCTCCGGAAAAAGCAACTACAGCAACGTCTACGCCAGGATCCTTACTACCGCCTTCGTTCCCTCGAAGAAGTTGCCCTCGCTGCGGCCATGGGGATCAAGATCGATGTCAACCAAGCCACCGTCGATGATTGGCTCCGTCTACCAGGTATTTCCATCCACCAGGGGCGATCGCTCGTGCAGCTCACCAGCCAGGGGGTGCAATTCTATAGCCTCGACGATGTGGCAGCGGCCCTAGGAGTTCCCAGTCAACGTCTCCAGCCCTTGGCCGCGATCCTCAGTTTTGCCTACTATGCACCAGAGTTAGCCCCAGTACAAATTAACCTAAACCGCGCTGACCTTGGGGCGCTAGTCGATTTTGGCGTTGAGGCTCCCCTGGCCCAACGGATCATTACAGAGCGGCAACGGGGACAGTATCGTGATTTTGCAGATTTACAAAGTCGGTTGCAGCTTTCTGGGGCACAGATCATGCAGTGGTTGCACTTGTTTCGCTTTTCGTGAATGCAGTCGTCCCATTGATCGCGAAACTTGTTAACGTGGGAAGGAATATTACAACTAACTTTTCGCCGAATCCATGACCCACCAGCGCGATCCCGAAGCCCAGGCTGTTGCCCAGGAACTAAAGCAGCAAATCATGATTTTGGGTTTGTTTCTTGCGAGTTTTTGGGGCCTAGAAATTAGTGATCAGTTTGTTTTTCAAAATCTTTGGCGGGGTGGCCTAGATGTATTCGGCATTCTGCCCCGACAACTGCTGGGACTCAGGGGAATCTTCTTTGCGCCCTTTCTCCATGGTGGTTTTCAGCACCTCGTCACCAACTCAATCCCCTTTGCGCTGTTGGGCTGGCTCGTGATGCTAGACCGCATCCGTGATTTTTTTACGGTCACCTTGATCACAATGCTTGTCGGTGGCCTGGGGGTATGGCTCATTGGTGCCCAAAATTCTGTGCATATTGGGGCCAGTATTTTAATTTTTGGGTATTTGGGATTTCTATTGTTTCGGGGCTACTTTCGGCGAGATATCCCATCCATTGCCGTTTCACTCTTGGTATTTTTTCTCTATGGTGGGGTGCTTTGGAGTGTTCTGCCGACGACCCCAGGGGTGTCTTGGGAGGGGCATTTATTCGGACTTATCGGCGGGGCGATCGCCGCAAAATATCTCAACCCCCGTTCCCTTCGCCGCTAATGGATTGCACCAGTTTGTGCTTGCCCTAGTACCGTTATTCTGGGTCATTTTCTCCAAGCACCTGTTCCGTAACGGTTGCTGATTCTGTCATCTCCAAGGGGGCGTTGGTGTTTTGCCACAGGGCAAAGGCAGAGACGGCCATCAAAACCACCGAGGCGATCGCCAAACTGCCCGCCGCCAAGTGGTGCTCCCAAGACCACGCTTGCCAAAATTTCCGGGGGAGGGGAGCCATTTGTACGCCCGGTTGCTCTTCTGGGGCGATCGCCAATGTCCCGCCATCGTTGAGATAAATCAGGCGCAATTGCATCAACCGCAGCAGAGCTTGATCAATATCCTCGCCACTGGCCTTTTCCGTAAGAAATTCTGCGGTCCAGACTTGAAAATACTGTAAATTCAGCTCCTCTGGCTTCGTTTGGTTTTGGTGAAAATGGAGCCAACGGTAGAGGAGGGTTTCGCAGGTAGTAAGGCGTTCTTTGATCATAGGTTTGGACTGATGCACAAATCGAAATTTATTCGGTAACATTCGCTACAAATATTCTAGAAAAAAAAGCTCCCTTTGGGGAACCTAATTCACGTTTATTGACGTTTTGTGCCGCGAAATGTAATGAATCCTAGACAATACCGCCCTTTAGCCGCCAATTTGCGACATGGTGCGGCCATATTGACCCGTGGTGGTTCCCATATCGCGCATTTTGAAATTAATCTCCGGTTTTTGGTCGAGGAGTGCTTTGACCTCCGCCCGAATTTCCCTAGGGGGAACCCCAGTCCGGAGTAATGTTTTGAGATCCATTTGTGCTGCTTCATTCAATAGACAAGGCCGGAGCCAACCATCTGCTGAGAGGCGCATCCGGTTACAGCGATCGCAAAAACATTCAGACATCTGGGAAATAAACCCAAGCGTCCCCTTCGCCCCGGGAATCTTAAAAATATCTGCGGGGCCATTGCCCTGAACGACTGCCGTTTCTAAGCCCCATTTTGCCCGGATCCGTTGGCGTAATTCTTCCGAAGGAATCCAGGCCCGTTCATTAAATAATCTGTCGTTGCCAATGGGCATAAACTCAATAAAGCGCACGTGCCAATGGCGATCGCCTGTCAACGCGGCTAAATCTAATACCTCTCGATCATTGACCCCAGGGATCACCACGACATTGAGCTTGAGGGGGTCAAAACCAACCCGATGGGCCACTTGAATGCCCTCCCAAGTTTGCTGCCAGCGACTCTTTCCCCGATTGCCAATGATTTGATCAAAGGTCTCAGGATTCAAAGAGTCTAGGCTGATATTGAGACGATTCAGACCCGCATCATACAAATCCTGAGCCAGATCCGCTAGTAAATAAGCATTTGTGGTCATCGATAAATCTTCTACCCCCGGCAAATGGGCGATCGCCCGGACGAGGGGGACTAACTGGGGGCGTAGGAGAGGCTCTCCCCCCGTGAGGCGAAATTTACGGAATCCCAAGGGAATAAACACCTGTTCAAGGAGCGTGACAATTTCCCCATTGCTCAACTGCTCTGAGGTCAGCAAATATTGGAGGCTCGCTTCATCTGGGACGCAGTAATGGCAACGAAAATTACATCGATCAATCAAGCTAATGCGGAGATAATCTACCGGATTCATGCTTACTGCTACCACGACAAATAAAGGACAAGCTTCCTTTGAGGATACAGAAGATGACGATCCTCTGTCTGGTTCAGATCAGACTTTAAAAAAATATCGATCTGTGTTATTTTGTTCGGAATATTTATTTGCTCTATAAAATACCGTTTTTAATCTCTCTTCAGCATTCACAATTTTCCCCAATCTCCACAGCAACCTGGCGATCGCTGGTGCTGGGAAATATGAGGCCTTGGATTTTTCCCTGGCTTGTTTTATCTGTTAACTTCCACTAGGGATTTTTTGCTGAACGTGACTACGACTCCACTCCAAAAACCGATTGACGCCACCAATACAGGCAATAGTCTTCAACGCCAAATCATCGTTATCTTAGATTTTGGCTCCCAATACTCTGAACTGATTGCCAGAAGAATTCGCGAAACGGAAGTTTACTCTGAGGTCATTTCCTATCGCACCAGCGCCGAACAATTGCGGCAACTTAATCCCAGCGGCATCATCCTCTCCGGTGGCCCCAGTTCTGTCTATGACGACTATGCCCCGGCCTGTGACCCTGAAATTTGGAATCTTGGGATTCCTGTCCTTGGGGTCTGCTACGGGATGCAGCTAATGGTGAAACAACTCGGCGGTACCGTCGAGCGCGCCAAGCACGCAGAGTATGGCAAAGCATCAATCTTTATCGATGATCCCACCGATCTGCTGACCAATGTGGAGGAAGGCTCCACCATGTGGATGAGCCACGGGGATTCCTGTGTGCACCTGCCCGAAGGGTTTGAAATTTTAGCCCATACGGACAATACTCCTTGTGCGGCGATCGCCCACCATGGCCGCCAACTTTACGGGGTGCAGTTCCACCCAGAAGTGGTTCATTCCCAGGACGGTATGGCCCTGATCCGCAACTTTGTTTATCACATTTGTAAATGTGAACCCACCTGGACCACAGAAGCCTTCGTTGAAGAAGCAATTCGTGAGATCCGGGCCCGGGTCGGCGATCAACGGGTACTCCTCGCCCTTTCTGGAGGCGTTGATTCTTCTACCTTGGCCTTTTTGCTCCACCAAGCGATCGGCGATCAACTGACCTGTATGTTCATCGACCAAGGCTTTATGCGGAAAGGGGAACCGGAACGCCTTGTGGAAATTTTTGATGAGCAATTCCACATTCCCGTCGCCTATATCAACGCCCGCGATCGCTTTATCGACAAGCTCAAAGGGGTTACCGATCCCGAAGAAAAGCGACGCCTTATTGGCCACGAATTTATCGCCGTCTTCGAGGAAGAATCAAAACGCCTTGGCCCCTTTGATTACCTCGCCCAGGGGACTCTATATCCCGATGTAATCGAATCGGCGGATACCAACGTTGACCCCAAAACGGGAGAACGGGTCGCGGTCAAAATTAAAAGTCACCACAACGTCGGCGGTTTACCAGAAGATCTGCGCTTTAAATTGGTTGAACCCCTCCGCAAACTCTTCAAAGATGAAGTGCGTAAGGTAGCAGCCAGCATTGGTTTGCCCGAAGAAATTATTCGCCGTCACCCCTTCCCTGGCCCTGGCCTCGCGATTCGGATCATTGGCGAAGTCACCGCAGAACGGTTAAATATTCTCCGGGATGCAGACTGGGTTGTGCGGGATGAAATCAAAAAGCAAGGGGTTTACAGTGATTTTTGGCAAGCCTTTGCGGTCTTACTACCGATTCGTAGTGTGGGTGTGATGGGCGATAAGCGCACCTATGCTCACCCCGTCGTACTGCGGATGATTACCAGTGAAGATGGGATGACAGCGGATTGGGCTCGCCCTCCCTATGAGCTTTTGGAAACCATTTCTAATCGCATGGTGAATGAGGTGAAAGGGGTTAATCGCGTGGTCTATGACATCACTTCTAAGCCTCCTGGCACCATCGAGTGGGAGTAACTACACTTCCTTAGCTCCCCTTCAGGAACACCCATCTAGCTCCCCTCAAGGGGAGATTGAGAGTCCCGCAGGTTAAAACTGTTGGGGCTTTTTTCTTTGGGAGCAACTGATCTTGCTTAGGCGGCTCGTGGTAAAAAAACGGAAAATGTTGTGCCTTGATCTTTGCTTTCGACGGTGATTTTGCCTTTATGGTTTTTGGCGATCGCCGCCGCAATGGCGAGACCAAGACCTGAACCAGTACTACTTTCCCCAGGATCCGTCCGGGCGGGATCAAGACGATAAAAACGGTCGAAAATATTGGTCAAATTTTCGGCAGGAATACCGATGCCATTATCTTTAACCGTCACTTGGAGGGTTTCTCCGGTTGTTCGCCCTGTTTTCTCCTTGAGGGCCATGGTGACGGTAATTTGCTTGGGTTTGTCGCCCCAGTCCCCTGGAAAAGCATAGGCGATCGCATTGCCGATCAGATTTGTAAAGAGGCGCGCCATCTGATCCCAGTCTCCCAAGATGAGATAGGCTTCTTCGGTGGCATCTCCTTGAATATCCAACTGCAACTCAATTTTTTCCTGACGGCAGATGGCCCGTTGTTCTTCAATGACCTCCAGCAATAGAGCATCCAGGGGTAATTGTTCAAATTCCGCCTGAAGCACCCCACTATCACTGCGGGCGAGAAATAAGAGGTCATTTACTAAACGGCCCAACCGTTGGGTGAGTCGCTCGATCACCTTGAGATTTTGTTGGCGTTGGTCGGGATCTGGGTAGGCGATCGCCATTTGTACATTGGTTTGGATCATCGCAATGGGATTACGCAACTCGTGGGACGCATCCGCCGTAAATTGCCGCAATTGTTGATAGGAATCCTTTACCGGTTCGATGGCAATGCCAGACAGTAACCAGCCAATCACCGCCCCACAGGTAATCATGATTACGATCCCCAGACTGAGATCAAGGACTAATTTGCGAATTGGTCGCGTCACCTCAAACCAAGGATGGCTCACCCGTAGATACCCTAAAACATAGCGATCCACTTCGAGGCGATCGGTGATTTGTCGCAGAAGATAATCATCACCCAGACGTACCGTTTCCCCCCGGGGGTGCCACTCTAGGGGCAAGACTAATGGTTCAGAAAAAGTAGACCAGAGCAATTCTCCGGCGGGGTTAAAAAATTCGAGGTCAATGCGGTCATCCTCGACGGTGGGGGACTGTTGCCGAAAGCTGGCTTCTAAATTGATGTGATAGCCCACAGGATCATCTGGCTCAATGATCAGCGATCGCTCTACCACTTCCACCACGTGCTTTAGGGTGTCATCGATGCGTTCAATCAGGGTATAGCGCACATAAAAATAAACCCCCGTCGCGAAAACCAAAAGCAACACTGCGGTGATCGCCGTGTACCAGAGGGCCAGACGATTACGGGTGGTTTGAAACATTACTGCTGCGCCGCTTGGATCAACTCTGCTCCCACAGGAGTCCCAACAAAACCAAGGAAAGCTTCAACCTGGGGGGAAGCGGGTTCTTGGTAGGCGTAATAAAGGGTGCGGGTGTAGGGATAGAGGTCTGATTCTGGGGTAACCCCATCAATGGGCACTGTTCTGACGGTTTGCTGATTGGCGATCTGACTGTAGGTGGCATAACTGATTCCATCTGCGCCCAGGGCCTGCAAAATCGGCGTGGTGGCATCCTGTTCCATATTCATAAAATTAGGGCCATTTCCGAAGTTTGAGCCGTTGAGTACCGTTTCTTGGAAAGTTTGGTAAGTGCCACTCACTGGAGGGCGATTAATAACCCGAATTGTTCCCATCGCTTTATCGGTAATCGCTGACCAATCGGTGAGATTCCCTTGGAAAATGCCCTGTACCTGTTCCCCAGTCAGCCCTGTACTAAAGGGATTTTCCTTGGCGACTACAATGGCAACGGCATCGGTGGTAACGGCGATCGCCTTGAGACCCTGTTGCATTTCCTCCGGCTGGAGGGGGCGGGAGATCGCCGCGAGGTCAATATTTCCCGCCAGCAGATCTTCAAGCCCCTTACTCGAACCATTAGCAGTTGTTTCGACACGGGTCTGGGGATATTGCAACTCGAACCGATTTTTTAGGGCGGTGTTAATCTGCACCATACTGGTAGAGCCAGAAATTTTTACCACCGTCCCTGGGGCCACTGTTGCCGGTGGACTGAAGGGATTATCTGTGGCTTGGGAACCTGGGGCGATCGCCCCATCATTAGTTCCCGTTTCTGCGCCATTTGGGGCCAAACCCTGAAAGCCAGAACGATTTAAAAACCACCAACCACCGCCCCCCAGAATGCCTAGGGTAACGATGAGGGCCATCATTAGAGGCAACGTATCATTTTTTTGGGCCATGGTTGCTCTTGTTGCGTGCATGGAATTTGCCTTCAGGATACCGTAATCACCCCGAAGGCGCACCGCACAGCAGCTAATCAATTTTCCTAGAAACGCAGTTAATTATTATTCGGCACGGGGCGGAACGGATAAAGGAAATTCAACAGGGGGAAAAGATTCCGCGATTGTACCCAGAGCTTACCCTTGCCACTGAAACGACAAACTAAGCCTTCTCCGCCGAGAATCCCTGTGCGCAGGCTCCGGAAAGATAAGCCCCCAATCATTTCCACGTTGTATTGCAGCGTATCCTCAAAGGCGACAATGTAGCCCGTATCCACCACATAATCCCCCTCTACAGGAATTTCAATGATCGCCCCGTAGGAACTAAACCAAAAATCCCCTTGGCCCGATGCCCGCAGGAAAAAGATCGATTCCCCCGTAAAGAAACCCTTCAGCCCCTGGAATTTGGTGTCAAGATCCACCGAGGGACTAGAAGCCACAAAGCCCGAAGACTGCACCATTAAACTTTTAGAGCCGTCCAAATGGTAGTAGGTCACATCCCCCGGCACCCCCGGCGAGATATAGAGTTCCCCGGCAGTATTTCTAGCAGTAAATTCACTGATAAATAGGGATTCTCCACTGAACATCCGCCCGATGCCCTTCATCAAGCCCCCCCGCATCTTCGACTTCATCTCAATGTTGGCATCCATTGCCGCCATCGCCCCCGCCTCTACGAGCAGGGTTTGGTTGGGCGGTAAGGTCACAATGAGCGAGGCATAGGAGGGATTATTTTCAACGCGAAATTCAAACTGAGACATAATTTTTAAGCACTTTCAGCACTGGCTTCAAAGGACAACTTAACGGGGTGGTAATTGGGAACCAACCAGGGAACCAAAGGCTCCGGGATTGTGGGTTTGGCAGTACAGTTTGCCCTTGCCTCGGAAGCGACAGACTAACCCTTCTCCGCCGAGGAATGCCCCAATCCAAGAGGGATTGGCTTTACCCACGGTGAAGCTCAGGCTCTTTTCAAAGGCAACGATATGGCCTGTATCCACGACGTATTCGCCATCCACATCCACTTCGTAAATGGCCCCAAAGGACGTCACCAGCAAAGGCCCTTGGCCACTGATGCTGAGCCAAAAGATAGATTCACCTGAAAAGAAGGATTTAAAGCCCTGCCAACCGAGATCAATGTCCACATTGGGGCCAGAGGCAAGGTAGGAAGAGGCTTGGACAACAAATTCATCGCCCCGCATTTCGTACAGGAGGAGATCCCCCATCAGCTTGGGGGCAAACCAAATTTCACTGTTGGGTAAGGGTGCTCGAAAAACGCTCAGAAAGAGGGATTCTCCGGCAAGCATCCGTTTTAGCCCTCCCATGATGCCGCCCCCTTTGCCTTTGCGGAGGGTCGTGCTGGCATTGATATTGCCGCTCATGGCAACCATGGCACCGGCTTGGGCAATGATTTCTTCCCCAGCGTCGAGGGTGACATGGGCGATCGCATTATCTGGTTGATGTAAGAGTTTAATTTCCATAGCTACCCCCTAACGACATTTTGGACGTAAAAAGCCCACAAGACCTGACACACTCCGCGATTGGAGGTAGATTCGGCCACGGCCTTTGAGTTTATTCACCAGGCCTTCGCCGGAGGTGAGGGAACCAAATAAGCCTCCAGACATCCGAATATTCATGGTGATGCCTGGATCGTAGGCAACGAGGTGGCTGTTATCGACGATAAATTCACCCTTGATGTGTCTTTCGATGATGCCGCCATAGCACCCGTAAAAGACCCGGCCACTACCTGTGAATTGCAGTTTGAAGAGGCCTTCCCCCGCAAACCAACTGGCAAAACCAGCCCAACGGATTCCCATTTTTGCGCCGGGGGTATGGGCAATGTAAGCACCGGGCTGAAAACAGATCGGCCCCTGGGACAAATCAATGCGGTGGATATCACCCACCATTGACTGGGTTAAAATGACGGTCTGGGGCCGCTGACTTGTGTTGCGATAAACATTCACAAACAGGGATTCTCCCCCAAATAACCGACGGAGAATCGCCGGGAAAAATCCCCCCGAAAATTCAGTTTTCATTGAGATTCCAGCATCCATGCTGACCATTGCACCGGATTCGGCTGTGACCTGTTCGCCGGGTTCGAGGGTGACAAATAGACAAGCAAAGGCGGGTTTATAGCGGATTTCGTATTTCACCGTGACTCTACCTGATAAGAGTTTGAATAAACTAGCCCAATACAAGCTAATTCCCCTTATTTTTAGCAGGGCAATGGGAGTGAAGAAATGTTTGTTAAGGTTGCTTAATATTCAAGGAAATCATCCTCGACAGCGGCGATCGCCTCAAAATGTTAAGATATGTAAAGAAAGTCTCATTTTCAAAAATATCTATGTTTTCTCCAGAACCCGCCGATGAAAAGCAACTTTTAAAGGCTGTACTGGCCCCGCTTTTGGATGATTTTCTTTATTGGTTTGACCTATCTTTAACGGCCCTCGAAAAAAAATCCTTAAGTTTTATGGCCCCCGCCGAGCAGGAAGACCTCATCGCCCGCATTCGCCAGGCCCAGGGGGAGGTAATGGCGACCAAGTCTCTTTTCCAAGCCACCGATGGCAATGCTGGGGTCGATGTTCAGGTGCTGATGCCCTGGCACCAATTGGTTTCTGAATGTTGGCAAGTGGCCCAAAAGCGACGTCAGTTAGAAGGAGAGGCCTAATTATTCGATACTGGATTATGCTTGGCCCTACCGTAAATAATCATGTCTGTGACGTTTGAATTGGCTCCTTGGCGATCGCCCCTAGCCCGGGCCTTACACCGGAATAAAAGTCAGCCCCACCACCGCTTTTTTCAGTTGGCCACCGTAACGCCGACGGGAAAACCCAGGAATCGCACGGTGGTTTTTCGGGGGTTCCTCGAAGGGAGCAATGACCTCAAAATTATTACGGATCAGCGCAGTGAAAAAATAAGTCACCTCGCTACTTGCCCCGATGCCGAAATTGCTTGGTATTTCACCAAAACCCGGGAACAATTCCGCTTTAGTGGTCAGATTAAGCTGGTTACAGCAGCAAGCTCTTCATCACGACTAAATCGCGCTAGACAGCAGACCTGGCAAGCCCTTTCGGATGCAGCCCGGGCTCAATTTCTCTGGCCCCAGCCTGGCGATCGCCGCAGTGAAAATTTAGCGGATTTCCAGCCAACCGCAGTGAATGATCAAGAGCCTGTTTCTAATTTCGTGCTTCTCCTGTTTCAGGTGACAAAGGTCGATCACCTCGAACTGCGGGGCAATCCCCAAAATCGCTTTTTATATGACCTCACAGCCGACGGTACTTGGCAGCAAAAAACAGTTAATCCCTAGGGGGACGAAAGCCATATTTTTGTAAAATGGCCTGACCTTTTTGACCCAGAATAAAATCGATAAAAAGTTGCCCTTGGGTTTGCTTGGGTGAGACTTTAATTGGGGCGATCGCATACAAAATTGACCCTGTTGATTCTGGCGCAAAAGATTCAATCATTCGCAAATTAGATTGCTGGAAAATATCTGTTTGGTAGACAAACCCCGCCGTTGCCGATTGATTTTGGACATAGGTTAAAACTTGCCGCACGTTCTCCCCAAAAACTAATTTTTGGGACTGCTCTAGGGTTTGGTAAAGCTGGGGATATTTTTCTAAAAGATTGGCGGCATATCGTCCCGCTGGTACTGTTTTGGGATTACCCAGGGCAATTTTTTGAACATCCTCACCCGCTAAATCTTCCAAACGATTCAGTTGCGGTTGGCTTTGTTGACTTTGAATCAGAACAAGTTGATTTTCCGCAAAAATACGAATTGCTTCTGCTGCGACAAACCCTTTTTGGGCCAAGGATTCAACGGGTTCTAGGGCCGCACTAGCAAAAATGTCAATGGGAGCTTGTTGCTCGATTTGCCTTTGCAATGTCCCGGAGGCAGCGGTATTAAATTGAATTGAAATGTCTGGATACTGTGTTTGAAACTCGGTACGAATCTCTGCCATGACATCGGTCAAGGAAGCGGCGATCGCCACCACTAAAGTTTGCCCAGAATTACCAAAAGTACAACCATGTAGATTGATTACAAGGGCAATGCTTAGACCCCAAACAAAATGTGGCAGTTTGAATTTCATCCCACTAGGGCACTACCTAAACCTTGGAACATCAACCAAGATAGGAAAAAGTTAGCAATAAAAATCGCTAGTAGAGATGTAACAACGGCCGTTGTTGTCGATTGTCCTACGCCCTTTGCTCCTCCAGTTGTTGTCAAGCCCCAACTGCAGCCAATGACGGCAATTAAGCCCCCAAAAACAACAGATTTAATCATTGCACTGATAATGTCCCAATATTCTAAAAAACTCTGGGCCGAGTTGATAAAAATAGACTGGGGAATTTGATATAAATTTATGGCGATGATTAACCCACCAGCCATTCCCGTGAGGAGCGATAAAACAGTCAATAAAGGCAACATCAAACAGCAGGCCAAGAAGCGGGGGACGACCAAATAATCAATGGGATCCGTGCGTAAAATATGCAACGCATCGATTTGTTCAGTGACGCGCATGGTGCCAATCTCCGCTGCAAAGGCCGAGCCGACACGCCCCGCCAAGACCACCGCCGTTAATACAGGGGCTAACTCCCGGGACAAGGAAAGACCCAAAACGCCCCCCACCGCCGTGCCTGCGCCGAAGTAAATAAATTCCCGCGCCACCTGGATGGTAAATACCATGCCGACAAACCCAGCCGTGACTAGGGCAATGAGGAGGGAATCAGGCCCCACCGCCGCCATCTGTTCAATGGTAATGCGTCGGTTGAAACGCCCCCGCAGGAGATGTACGATGACTTGCCCCCCTAGAAGGGTTGCGGCAACTAACCGCTCAAACCATTTCCCAAGGGAACTTTTTGATCTGCGTTGGCTGGTCATAGGTGATCGGATGGGACAACTGAAAATTTAAAAAAAGGCAAAGGGAAAAGGCGATCGCCAAACTTTATGCAAATTTTACGGGCACTAACGCCATTGCCAAACCATATTACGCCTCATCCGTGGATTCTATGCGGAATCGCTCCACAGAAGCCAGGAGATCCCGGGCGATGCCCACCAACTTTTGTAACGATCCGGCCACCCGTTGAGATTCTCTTGAGGTTTCTTGGGCCGTTAATTCCACCGATTGCATGACCTGGGCCACAGCACGGGAATTTTCCCGCTGTTCAACGGTATCCGCCGTAATCGAACGCACCAGAGCATCAATACGGTTTGATACCTGAATAATGTCCTCTAGGGATTGTTTCGCCTGCTCAGCCCGTTTTGTACCGTCAATAACCTGCTGGGTACCCTCCTCCATTGCAATCATTACCGAGCTTGTTTCACTTTGGATTTGTAAAACAATTTGCTCAATTTCCTTCAGGGCTTTGGCAGAACGGTCTGCCAACTGACGGACTTCATCGGCCACAATCGCAAATCCTTTACCAGACTCCCCTGCCCGGGCCGCCTCAATGGACGCATTCAATGCCAGGAGGTTCGTCCGGGACGCAATCTGGGAAACCACCGCGACAATTTTAGAAATTTCCTGGGAAGATTCGGCTAGACGTTTTACCTTGCGGGCTGTTTCGGCCACCGTTTCTCGAATCTGTAAAATCCCCGCCACGGTGTGCTCTACGGATTCTCCCCCCTTGAGGGCCGTACTCGAAGCAGTTCGGGCCACCTCCTCCGCTTCCCGGGCATTTTCTGCAACCCGCTGGATCGAATCCGTCATCATCTGTACGGAGTTGAGAGTAACAGCCAATTCTTCAGCTTGACGGAGAGCATCACTGGATAGACCCCGGGCAAAGGATTCACTATCGGCAGCATTTTTATTCACCTGGCGCGCCGCTTGTTTAACCTGTTGAACAATTTCCCGGAGATTTTGAATGGTGAGGTTAAAGGCGTCGGCGACGGCCCCTAAAACATCGGCTGTGACCTCTGCTTGGACGGTAAAGTCTCCCCGGGCGGCCCCTTCCACATCATCAAGGAGGCGGATCACCTGGCGCTGGAGGTCTTCTTTGGACTGTTCCGTTTCTTCGGCCCGCCGCTGGGCCTCACTGGTGGTATTTAAAATAACCCGGGCCATTTTATTAAAGCCCGTGGCTAAGGCACCAAACTCATCCTCCGCAAAAACCGTTGCTTTGACATTGAGATTCCCCTGGGAAACCGCGTCGAACTGGTTTTGTAGGTTGTCAGTGCTACGTTTGATCTGTCGGGTTGTTAACTTCCCAAAAAAGAGGGTTGTACCAAAGCTGGCTGCCCCGGCCAATAAGCTGGTGAGTAAACCTGTTTTGGCCACCGGCCAGAGGGCTTGGGGCCGTTGTTCGGCTGGGGTGGTTTGAAATACGCCCACTGTCACAATCAAAGTGGCGATCGCCGATGCGGCAGCAGCACCAGTCGCAGTGAACAATTGTTTTTTCTGGAGAGGCACATTTTCAAACCAAGCCAAATAACCCTTGGGGTTTTCCGCGACAATTTCCTGGGGTTTATCAGAAACAGTAAAATCTGTCCCTAGACCGCCAGAGAGACTATCTTCCCCTAGGGTGATAAATAGGCTGTCGTCTTCGGTGAGGCCCAATTCTTCGGGAAAATCATCAAAATTAAACTCCCCTGAGGTCGTCGGTGTTTCTAGGGGCGCTTCAAACAGACCTGTATCCGGCATTTTTTGGTCATCATCGAGAATATCCGAACCGAGATCACCAAAATCATCTAGATCCTGTTCGTTGAGAATGCCAAATTCCTCTAAAAAGCCCCCTTCATCCTGTTTTGGTAGCGCTTCTGGTTCTTCATCAAATAGTTCTGCCCCAAGGCTACCCAAGCTAATTTCATCGTCAAAATCTGCCGCCTCATCAGGGGAGAGGGAGTCAGGTGCAAAACTTGGGTGCGCTGGCTCATCAAATGTCAATGCGTCTGCATCGGCTAAAGGAGGATTTTCGAGCCAAGTGGGGGACTCACTTTCAAAGCCGAGTGGTGCAGTATCCACTGCATCGAAATGGTCTTGATCTGCTGAAATTCTGCCATTTTCATGGGTCGGTGACCAATCTAAATCGAAAGGAGATGTATCTTCGCTTCCTAGGAAATCTCCGTCTTCTTCTAGGCCGGCCGCACTGTCGAATTCAACCAATTCGTCTTCGTTAAATTCAATGAATTCGCCAGCCTCTGCCTCGAAAAAAGGATCATTAAGGGACTGATTTAAACCTGGTTCAGGGGAGCGATCGCCGGGGTGGGGCACTAAAAAAGTTTCTTCATCTTCCGGGAAATTTCTCAAGGGCAACTCTGGTTCTGCCCATTGTTCTGAATAATCATCCGCCGAAATTGGTTGTTCCCCCGCTGCTGTGACAAAGTTTTCTGGGGAGTTGTATTCTGCTGCAACCGGATAATCTTCTGGCTGGGTGAAGGTCGGCTGTCCACCGCTGGTTTCCCGGTGACCATTGACTTGATCGCTGTAGGCATTGACCTGGGTCAAACCTTGGCGAGCATATTCATGGTAATCCCGCTGGTTAGTGACATCTAAAACCCGATGGTAGAACGCGGAAGCCCGCCCTAAATCTTGTAAACCGAGGGAAATATGGCCACTTAAGAGGAGCAAATGGGGATCGTCCGGGTAATCTTTGAGTAACCGATTGGCGATCGCCTCTGCTTCAGGCAAATTATTCTGATAATAGGCCTTCTGGGCCTCAGCATACTCCTTTGAATAATCAGTGGTGCTGGGCGGCATCGGGTTCCCTCCTGGACTGGCACATTTTTAGGATTATCTTACTGAGCGCTGCACAAACTTTTTAACGGATGCAAAACGTATTTTTAATGTAATCTACTTTCTCGCAGATCACAGCACCACCGCAGTAAGTATTAACACCCTTATGTTGCCCAACGGGCCGATTTTAAAATCGCCACATGGTCTAATAAATGCCAAGATTTACTGGCATCATCACCATCCGTCCAAATCCCCCGGACAAATGGGGCCATAACATCCGACAGATCACTAAGCTGAATCTGCAACGTTTCCGCAGCAAGCCACTGCATCCCTTGCATTTCTTCGACGGCTAAACCCAGGAGCATATCTTGATCCTCTATGGCAATCACCGGAATTTCAGCACGGTCTGTTCGTAAGGGGGCACTATCGCCCAAAAATTGCCCCAAATCTGCCACCCAAATAACCTGACCCCGGAGATTAATCGTCCCTAGCAGCAGTGGCGAAACATTGGGAATCGGGGTAATCCGATCCGGTGATTGTTGCATCACTTCACGGATGCCAAAGGCCGGCAGCACAAACCCAGTCCCTGAAGGAAGCTGAAACTTGAGGTGTAACTCCCCTTCCGGGCTTTCTAAACCCTGTAACTGGGGTTCTAAGGACGTCAGGTTTTGTGGTAAGGAACTGTCATCAGGTGTAGACATAGATCGAAAGAAAACAGACAATTCAGGTTTCGCCAAAAACGGCTATTCCCCAGGGCTTAACTTATTTTTTATTGCTGCGTAGGAGTTGCTTGATGGTGCCAATTAACTCCGCTGGCTGAAAGGGTTTCGCGATATAAGCGTCGGCTCCCTGCTTCATGCCCCAGTACCGGTCAAATTCTTCCCCCTTTGAAGAGCACATTACAATGGGGATATTTTGAATTTTCGGGTCAGATTTGAGGCGACGACAGAGTTCGTAACCGTTCATCCGTGGCATGACGATGTCGAGCACAATTAAGTTGGGCAGGGTTTCAGCCGCATTTTTAGCCATTTGACTGAGGGTTTCTAACGCCTCAAGACCATCACCGGCAACATCCACTGTCAAGCCGTTGCCTTTCAGTAATTCTGAAATCATTTCCCGTTGAGAGAGGCTATCCTCAACAACCAAAATTCTACTCATTACAAATGTCCTAGCAATAAAATCACCGGCGTAATAATCACCGTAGCATCAACATTGTCAAAAACATGCCCTGGGACGGACAGACTTTAATTTATCAGGGAGAGGGATTACAAAATGTTTATTTCTTGAGAAATTTCTGGGGAATTGCCGTGAATCTTGGTATTTAGCAAGGGTGCGATGGGGACTAAGGGTTAGGCCATCGCCATCATAGCTTGTTTTTTCACTCCGGGGGCGATCGCCTGGGGAGATCTGCGCTGGCTAATGGTTTGGGAGATATTTTTCTAGCAGGGTTAACAACTCCTGCTGGCCGAAGGGTTTTGTTAAATAATCCGTTGCCCCAGCAAAATCTGCCTGAATTCGGTTAATAAACTGCTCTTGCCCCGTCAGCATAATGATAGGAACGTTTTGAAATCGCTTACTGTGACGCAGCATCATACAAATTTCATGGCCATCTAGGTGAGGCATGGCGATATCACAGAGAATTAAGTGGGGCACCTCAGCAAAGGCCGCTTGAATTGCCTCTAGGGGATTTTGGACGAGGTGCACTTGATATCCCTGGGTGCTAAGGATTTGCTCTACGGCTTTCCCGATGGTGAAGTCATCATCAATGCAAAGAATTCGCCAGGTCTGGTGAGACGACATTTCACTGGGACGTGACAAACTTTGGGGAGGGAGAGGATCTAGAACTTGGAGCCAACCCTTCTGGATATAGGGAAGCAAGGCCCTCGCAAGGGCAACGAGGTCACGATTGAGGTAACGGGCCAGTTGGCGGAGGGTCGTTTCTCCGGTAGTCCACTGGGCTAATTTTTGGTAGGCGATCGCCGGTAGCGCGGCGGCAAGTTTTTCGGGTTGGGCCAGCAGTAAACGTTGTTGGGGAAATTGAATCTGGGGATAGAGTTGCTTCCATTTTTGGACTTTTTTAACCGTCTCGAACAGCAATGAAGTCACTGCATAGGTGCTTAGCTGCGGCCCAAAGGGAGTCCCCAACTGAAAATTAAAGTGACCCTGGTGGAGACTCAGGAGATCAAACAAAGTTTCCTGCACCATTGCCTGGAGGATATGCCGCGCTTGATCAACGGTAATTGTTTGGGTTTCTAAAAGTCGCCACAGGGCTGCATATTCAGGAATTGTAGTTTCGGCGATCGCCCCCCGATCAAGATCCTCTAGCTTGTGGGTGAGATGGTAATGGACAAGGTAATCCTGCAAACGGTGCATCTGGGGAGAATAGTCATCAGTCCCGTAGACAATTTGACCATTCACAAAAAAGACTAACCAGGTGGACAAAGGCAGCGAGTGTTGGGAACGCGGCGCTTGTGGGAACTGCCAACTCAAATCATCAACGGCCCCCGATGGTCGAGCTTCGATCCACAATTGCCCAGTCCGTTGTCCCAGCTCAAGGAGCTGCAAAATACTACGGAGATCAATTTCATTGAGAGTCCCTTGCATACTTTTTTGGGGATCATTGGGATCATAGAAATAGGGCGATCGCCCTTGGATTTAAAGCTTAACTAATCCCAGGCGCAATTCACTGTCGTGGACAAGTATCAAGACTAACTGGCCTACCATTTTCCCTTTAGGGTAAGACAAGTCGTTCGTTGCTATGTCAGAAAATCACGAAAAATTACACTCCTAGCCAAGAAGATTAAGCCAGTACAATGATCTTCTAAAATCATTGAAGGTGAGTCAACTCCAGTCGTAAGTGCCCCCTTGACCATGGGTAATCCTAAAAATGTTTCGTGATGGCAGTCCTCCGGTCAGTCCCAACCAATGGCGATCGCCTAAGGCTTTAAAGTTAGGTCACCTACGCACTACACTCTATCCATGGCTCATCACCACTTCGCTCAGGCACTAGCAGTTTCAGGGGGAATACATTCACGTGCTATACCTTGCAGAGGTCAAAAAAACGAAAGGATTCATGGGAAGCAAGACCGAAATCAAATTGCTTGCCTGTGAACGTAATGATCGCAGTTGGAGCACGGTGCCTGGGGAAGAATTAGTCCCTGCCGATGAATTGAGTAATTTCAATGACGGAACCCTCGTGGTCGTCAATCTTGGCAATAATCGGACGATTCAAGGCTCCCCCGAAATCGCCACAAACCGTCTGTTGACGGTGCTCCAGAACTTTTCTCGCCTCATGGACAAATCCAAATCCCAAGAGGAAGAAATTGAACAATGGCGGCAATCCTTGACCTACCAAGCCGATGAACTCAATCGTCGCCAGGAGGAAATGAATAGTCGCCTTGACCAAATTGAAGAAACCGAAGCCGAACTGCAAAAGCTCCAGGACGAAAAACTAGCCTTTGAAAAACTTAAGGCCGAGGCCGACGAAATTAAAGCAGAATTTGCCCGTAAGCAAACTGAATTAGAGGGTGCCTGGCAGCAGCTCCGGGGAGAACAACAACGGCTAGCCAATCTCCAGGAAGAAACTGATGGGCAGGGATTAAGCCCGGCGATCGCCACAAAAATTCAGCAAATTCTCGTCCAGTGCCAAAGTAATAATGCCCCCACAGACGAAGTACGCACCCAACTAGGTGAGTTGCTCGACGAACTCACGCAACAGGAAGAACTTTTTCAAACCTTCGCGCAATATCCCCAACAGCTTCAGGAACTAGAGACCCAACTCGCGGCGATCGCCACCCAAGTCCAGACCGAAACCACCAACGTTGAAGAGAGACGTCAAGCCCTAGAAAACGCCAAAACTCAACTCCAGATCCAACGGCAACTTCTACAGGCTAAACAAAGCCACCTCAACCAATTAGCTACGTCACGTCAGCGCCAAGAAGATATGCAGGATTTGCTCAATAATCTCGCTGCCGGAATGGGGGGCATCGAGCACTATGGAGTGGATTTAGCGGCGATCGAGGCCATGCCCCTCGGAGAACTCGAAACCACCGTCGAGAAACTGCGGGACGATTTAGATAAACTAGTTCGCTTTGTCAATGACCAGGAAGAAGAACTCACCCTCCAACATGAGGCGGTAGGAGAAATTAAAGCGTCTTTGGCGACAGTTGAACCAGACAATGTGATGGAACTCCAAGAGCTCGAAGAAGAACTCAGGGACGAAGAAGAAAAATTAGGGATGCTCAACCAGACTTTAGTGGGTCAGCGACGCACCCTCCGGGAACGCCAAGGGGCATTACAACAGCATTTACGCATTCTCAAGCGTCGCCAAGGAATTATTGAAGTAGAAGCCGAGCAAAATATTGACCTAAGTCCGGCGATCGCCTACCTCGAAGATTATCAGGAGGAAGACGAAACCCAAAAGCAGAAGCTTGAAGCAGAAATTGAGGCGATGCACCATACGATTCAGCAGCTTGAAAATATCCTCATGCCCCAGGAACGGGAGTTAGCGCAACAACAAAAGGATCTAGAGCAAAAACAAGCTGAATACGAAGCCAAACAGCGGGAACAGGCGCAATTACAGGGAAAAATCCAGCTTTATCAAGGGGAGTTACTTCCACTCAAGGACACCTTAGAACAAATTATCCAGTCCCTCCGCACCCTAGAAAATTCAATCCATCAGTTCCTCAAGGTCAACGAACAACAGCAACAGCTCGCCCAGGAACTCGAACAAACCATGGCCGAGGCGACTCACTCTCCGTAGGACTAATTAAATTTACACAGATAAAAGCGCATCACCAGTGGCCAAACCAGCGGCGATCGCCCCTTCGATACCATTTCCCAAACACCAATCTCCACAGGCGATCAGGGGAGAGTCCGTGGCAAAACGATAATAGGCTTGGCCATAGTTCGTTGCAGGGAGAGCATAGCGCCAACGCTGGATCTGCCACCATTGGGGTGTCGGTAAGGTAAAAAGATTTTGTAATTCATCCAATAGCGTGGTGGCGACGGTGGTTAAATCCGCTGTCTCTAAATAATTTTGGGCAAAATTTCCCGTCGTTTGACAGACTAGGGTGAAATTCCCAGGCGATCGCTTTTGGCCTTCGTAGCTAATTGTGCGCCATCGGGGATGTTGGCTAAGGCGGAGTGCTTGCCAGGGAAATCTCCAATCAAACTGGTCATAACCAACCATGAGAGAGAGGGCTGGCGCATAGAAAATTTCCGCAAGGCGATCGCGCACGGTAATAAAAGAATAAGTGAGTGTGATCACCTGGGGCAGGGGCAGCGCTAAAACCACCTGCCTCGCGCGGACGGTTTCCCCTTGTTCAAAGGTCAGTCGCCAATGGCCCGCAACTTCTTCGAGGTGGATCAGGCGTTGACTTCGATGAATTGTTAAATCTTGGGCTAAATATTTGGCGATCGCCGTCATTCCCGCTGGCACCATCCACCGTTGTTCCCCCGCAAGGGTTTGCCAAATCTCTGGATCAAGGCGATTGGTCGTTGCCACCGACCAGGGTTTTAAAAGATCGGCTGCAACTAAAGTTTCCGTTAAAGCCGCTGTATGGGCTCCTAAAATCTCCCAGTAGGGTAAACCATGGTCGAGGGGCTGTGCTGCAATCCGTCTGGTTGCGAGGCGACCACCCACACCACGGGATTTATCGAAAAGTGCGACCTGTTGGCCTGCCTGTTGAATTTTTTGGCCACAATGAATCCCTGCTAAGCCCGCCCCAATAATCGCCACATCCAACATTTGATCACATTTCCTGACGTTCTCTGTCCGCGCCCCATTGTAAAAAGTTGACCAGCGAAAAGCTAGATTACAATAGGCAGCATCAAGCGTGGAGATGATGTTTGCTGTGGATGAACTACGGACAGCCCTGGAATTAGCAACGGATGAGGAACTGCACCACCTCACTCAACTGCTCTTTAGCCGCAAATTTAATCCCCTCGACTATTGGCAAACGCCTCAACCCAGCGCCATTCGTAGTCAAAACCGCGATCACCAAATTCAGCACATCGAAACCCGCTTCCGTTTTCTAGCCGCCGATGGGGTTACGGTGCTCCGTCGCCAAACCAAAACCCTCACCTACCGCCAGATCCTGTTTCAGGTAGGAGAATTCCTCGATATTCCCTGTGGTACGGCCCTGGATACTATTGAGCTTGAAGCAGAAATTTTTCTCGCCTTGACCAGCCGCGCTTGGGATAAACTCCCCCAAAAAGAACAACGCGCCCTGATTGATCGAGTGAGGCGATCGCTGGCCCAAACGGATTTACCCGAAGCTTTGCCCGTCCAACTCCAACATAATCCCCTGAGAATTTTCCTTAAAGGGAGTAGCACCTTGGTGATTAGTAGTGTGCTGAAATCATTTTTAATGAAGCAGGTTGCCCGGCAGTTGGCGCTACATTTTGCGACGGGCCAAGCCCTAAAAACAACCACAACAAGGCTTGGTTCTTTGATGTTGACCCAAACTGCCCTGCGTTATGGCCTCACCCGTAGTGTGTTGGGGGCTGTTGTCCCGGCTTTGTGGAGTTGGTTTCTTGTCGATCTCGGTTGGCGGGCGATCGCCACTAATTACGGGCGTATTATCCCGATGATTGTCACCTTGGCCCAAATTCGCCTCACTAGAGAACCCCTGGTTGTTGCTTAAACCCCCCGGTTTAACTCTGTTACATTGGCCCGTTTTCACAGAAGTTTGAGCTAGGCTGGGGCAATAGATTTGGCAAAACTTCCCCATGCGTAAATTTTTAATTTTGCTGCTGTTCTGTATTGGTCTTGGGTTTGGCCTTTGGCGATCGCCGAGCTTGGCGACCCAAGGGGAATACGACTCTTTAATCTTAGATTTTCGCGAAACCGTAGAAACCAGTGTCGTTGAGGCACAGTTAAAGGCGATCGCCCAACAATTCAACGTCATCCCCCGGCTCAATAGTGAATTTTCCGCTGCTGACCAGATCTACGTTATCGAGGGCAAGCGAGAAATGCTCCAGTGGTTGCGCCAATCTGACCCCATTAAAAAAGCAACGGAATACATCGAGCCCAACTACATTTACCGGGCCTACGGGGTGCCAAACGACCCAGATTACCCAAAGCAATGGAATTTACGCAGCATTAATGTCGAAGCCGCCTGGTCAGAAACCCAAGGGGAAGGGATCACCGTGGCGGTTATCGATACTGGGGTTAGCCCTGTGCCAGATTTAGAACAAACCGCCTTTGCTGGGGGCTACGATTTCGTGGGCGATCGCCCGGAAGCTTTAGATGATGTGGGCCATGGCACCCATGTTGCCGGGACAATTGCCCAGTCGACGAACAATAACTACGGTGTTGCGGGCATTGCCTATAAAGCGAAGATTATGCCCATTAAAGTCCTTGCCGCTAATGGTGGGGGAACCGTCGCTGACATCGCTGAGGGAATCCGTTTTGCCACCGATCAAGGGGCCGATGTGATTAACCTCAGCCTTGGGGGGGCTGGTGCGAGCCAGCTGATGCAAGAAGCAATTGACTATGCCTATCGCAAAGACGTGGTGATCATTGCCGCTGCGGGGAATGCCAACAAAAATGCTGCTGCCTATCCAGCCCGTTATCCCAAAGTGATCGGCGTTGCGGCCACCGATGCGGCTGGCAAAAAAGCGCCCTATTCCAATTACGGGGCGGGAATTGATCTTGCGGCTCCTGGGGGCAGTGAAGCGGGAGGCATTCTCCAGGAAATCCTTAACCCAAAAACAGGGCAACCAGAATTTATCGACTACAAAGGCACCAGTATGGCAGCGCCCCATGTGGCTGGCGTGGCGGCCATGGTGAAAGCGACTGGTGTGACTAAACCAGCCGAAGTTTTACAGGTCTTAACCCAATCGGCCCAAAAGGTTACGGAAGATCCTTTAAACCACTACGGTGCTGGGTATCTGAATGCAGGTCAGGCGGTAACAAAAGCCCTTAAAGGCAAAATCACCGTCAAAGATTTCTTCCGCTGGCTCCGGGATAATGGGTATTTGAATCCTCGTTTCTGGATCGATGGGGGAACAGTGGCCCTTTTGCCGAAGTTAGCGATGGTTTTGGGTTCCTATCTTCTCGCTTTTCTGCTGCGGAACTACTTGCCCTTTGGGTGGGGTTGGCCCCTCAGTAGTGGCTTAGTGTTCGGCAGTTCGGGGTTATTTTTCCTCAAGGGCATTTATATTTTTGATTTGCCCCAGGCCCCTTTTCGGCTTCTGGGCAGTTCTCTCCCGGAATTGGGCAATGCCATCAACGGAAATCCTGGTTTAAATCCACTATTCGCGAGTGTGTTAATTCCCTTTGGGGTGTTGCTCCTGTTTGCTGGTACGGAAGGGGGGAAACGCTTTGGGGTTGGTCTCTGTTTGGGGGTGGCGAGTTGTCTCTGGGTCAGTGCGATCGCCGCACCGACAGTTTGGGGTTTGGGATCGGGTATTTTAGCCCAGGCATTTTTAGGGATTAATGGACTCCTGTGTGTGGCCCTAGCGAAATTGATGCTGACGGAACCGTTAAAAACCAGTAACTAGGAAATCTGTCAAAACTTACCATTTTAAAACAGCCGCTTCTGGGCCTTTTTCCTGGCGTGTTTTGGCGTCCTTTTCAAACCACTGGATAATTTCTTTGTGGCTCAGGTTTTCGATGGGGCAATCGAGATCTTGGGCAATGATCCCCAGTAACCGTTGGGAAGAAATGGTCAGACGAGCGAGAAATTTCTCTGGACTACTTAAGAGGGCGGCATCGACATCGAGGGATTCTTCTGGGGTGAGGAAGTTGGGTTGATTCATAACTAATAGCTTGGGGTTTGCTGTGGGCAATAGCGATTAATGTTGCCTATTTTATCGTCCCGACGGGGTAGCCTTTGGTGCAAATGAGTTGCATTAGTTTTCCCCTTCACTCCACAATGGGATTTTAGTACCTCTCCTGATTGTGAATCCCTTGAAACGTTTACAGCTTAATTTTTGGACTCCGATGACTCTGGCGATCGCCGCTTTGATTGCCCTACCGATTTTTTCTGTATTGGGGAGCGTTTTCACGGATTCTGGCGAAATTTGGCGTCACCTAGTCGACACGGTGCTGGGGCGTTATGTGTTCAATTCCCTGTGGTTGATGCTTGGGGTCGGCGTGGGGGTCACAGTTGTCGGGGTGGCCACGGCTTGGTTAGTGACGATGTGTCGCTTTCGGGGCCAAAGTTTTTGGGAGGTATTGTTACTCTTGCCCCTCGCTGCTCCGGCTTACCTGTTGGCTTATATTTATACGGATATTTTGGATTACTTCGGCTGGGTGCAGCGGTTTTTGCGACTAATATTCGGTTGGCAATCGGCCCAGGATTATTGGTTTCCGGAAGTTCGTTCTTTGGGGGGGGCAATCATTATGTTGATCTTGGTGCTCTACCCCTATGTTTACCTGCTGGCGCGGGTGGCTTTTTTAGAACAGTCCGTCACAACCCTAGAGGCGAGTCGCGCTTTGGGCTGCGGCCCCTGGAAAAGTTTTTGGGCGATCGCCTTACCCTTAGCTCGGCCAGCGATTACGGCGGGTCTGGCCCTGGCTTTGATGGAAACCTTGAATGATTTTGGCACCGTGCAATATTTTGGCGTCGAAACCTTCACCACGGGGATCTATCGCACTTGGTTTGGGTTGGGGGCACCCCAGGCAGCAGCACAACTGGCGGCGGTATTGATGCTGTTTATTGCGGGGCTGTTGGTTCTCGAAAAATGGTCACGGCACCAAGCCCAGTATTACCAAACCAGTAATAACTATGACAAACCCCAGGCCTATGAGTTGCAAGGATGGCGGGCTGGTATCGCCACGCTGACCTGTGGGATTCCGGTTTTTTTTGGGTTTGTTGTGCCCGTCGGTACTCTTTTGGAAATGGCCTTTAATCGTCCCCAGGCGCGGTTTCGGACACAGTTCTGGGAGTTTGCCCAGCATAGTTTCGTCTTAGCGAGTGTGACGGCAATTTTAGCGGTGGCGATCGCCTTGATTTTGGCCTACGGTCAACGATTAAATCACAGCCTCTGGATGGCCTTGGGTGTGCGGATTGCGTCCCTGGGTTATGCCATTCCCGGCTCGGTAATTGCGGTGGGGATTCTGATTCCCATGGGGAAACTCGACAATGCGATCGCCAATTTTTTCCAAGCCCAGTTCAATATCTCCACGGGCTTACTCCTGAGTGGCACGATTACCGCCCTGGTTTTTGCCTATTTAGTGCGCTTTTTGGCAGTGTCCTTTGGGGCCGTCGAAACGAGCCTCGGCAAAATTAAGCCCACCCTAGACGACGCTTCCCGCAGCCTCGGTTATACCCCGATTCGTACCCTGGTGAGTGTGCATACTCCCCTGATGTGGAGTGGTTTGTTAACCGCTGCGATGTTGGTGTTTGTGGATGTGATGAAGGAACTCCCGGCGACCCTGGTGATTCGTCCCTTTAACTTCGATACCCTGGCCGTGAAGGTTTATCAATACGCTTCCGATGAACGGTTAGTCGAAGCCTCTGTGCCCGCCCTGGCGATTTTGGCGGTGGGCTTGATTCCGGTGATTTTTCTCAGTTGGCGTATTGCCCACGTCCGTAACGAGTGAATGGATAACAAATGTAAGAAATTCGCTACAAATCTTTAATAGCTGGGTGAGAATGGGTAAGGTGACTTCTAGAAGATTGATTTTATTCATTACAAAAATCATCGTTATCCTAGTCGGCTTTCCAGACAAATGTTCCAGGATTCCCCCAAGCTGCCGAATTCCCAGTCACATCAAAGTCCGTACAAAGCGCGCTTCAATGTCCGGTATTTATCTTGGGGGTTGGCGATCGCCGTTGTTAGTGTCGTTGCTGGTGGTATTGTTAGCTTTCGTTGGTTCAGTGAAAAACTGTTACTCGATCTACAGGACAATCTCTTGGGAGTGGCTGAACTCCAGGCGACCCAAATTGATCAATGGTTATTAGAACGCAAAGGTGATGCCCGGGTGCTTGCCTCAAGGCCCACGACTATTGATGCCCTCAAAGCCTTTGCGACGAATGATCCAAATTCTGCCATTGTGCAGCAGCAACAAGCCAGCCTTAATCAGTTTGCCCTTGATGTGCAAACCAGTTACGATTACCGCCGCATCGTTTTTTTTAACCGTCAGGGACAGGTCGCTTGGCAAACTGGGGTTCAAAATCCCTTACCTAAGGCAATTAACGCCGCTTTTGGGGATGAGGATCATCTAACAAGTCTTGGGGGAGAAGTACGTTTGATCGACTTGAGTCTCCTAAAAGTTAGTAATCAAGACTTGCCCGTTTATGGTGTTTTAGCTTACATCTACGATGAGCAAAATAACCTTATTGGGGCGGTATATTTAGAAAAAGATCCCCAGAATTTTCTATATAGTCTATTAGACCGAGCGGCCAATGCTAGTGCCACCGCTGAAACCTTATTGGTGCGTCGTGAAGGCAATAATATTCGTTACCTCAATCCTCTCCGGTTCGCTAGTGATCCACCATTACGGTTAAGTCGTTCCCTGGATCAAGATTCTCTCCTCGCAACCCAAGCAATTTTGCAGTCTCGGCGTTTGGTACGGGGCACTGATTACCGCAATATTCCCGTTGTGGGGGCTTCCTTTGAAACGACCCAAGCCCCCTGGACTGTGATTTATAAGGTGAATCTCCGGGAAGCCAATGCTCCCATTCGCCAGTTGGCGATCGCCATTAGTGGTCTATCGGGCTTACTCATTGGGGTTGTTTTTTGGGTAGGCTACCAAATGCTGCGGTTACAGCGCTTTAAGTTAGAGGCGATCGCCAGGGAAGCAGAAATCGAAAAAGCACAGATCCGTGCCGCTAGTGCCTCCCGTTATTTAACGGCCATTGAAACTGCCATCGATGGTTATGCCGTTTTAGATGATCGGGGCTATTTTCTCGAAGTTAACGTGGCCCTGGGCGAAATGACAGGCTACGACTGCGATGAATTGCTGCAACGCTCAATTTTTGATCTGCTCATTACCGACAACCTCGATCCCGCACAACTGCTCACAGAATGGGGCGATCGCCGCAGACTTAAACTCTATCAACAGTGGCGACACAAAAAAGGTCAGATCCGAGAAATGCAACTGAGTTTGACCACTGACCTCAGCGCCGATCAAAGCCGATTTTTTATCTTTGTCCAAGACATCACCCAGCAAAAACAAGCTAATGCCGCCCTCGGCGAAAGTGAACAACGTCTCTACCGGGCGATTCAAGACGCCCCATTTCCCATTCTGCTCTACGCCAGTGATGGTGAAATTTTGCAGCTAAATCGTACTTGGACGGCGTTAACTGGCTATGACATCACGGAAATTCCCACGATCGCAGCCTGGGCAGCAAAAGCCTACGGTGAAGCATATCTGACAGCTCTACAGGGGATCGAGAAAGTTTATGAGATCCAAAATTCTACCCATGACGGTGAATACGCCATCCTGATCAAAGACGGCGACCAACGTATTTGGGATTTTAGTAGTGCTCCCCTTGGTACCTTGCCCGATGGACGTAAACTGCAAATCACCATGGCGATGGATGTTACGGACCGCAAGGCCAATGAACTCGCCCTCCAAGCCGCCAAAAAACAAGCCGAAGAAGCAAACCGGGCAAAAAGTCTGTTTCTCGCCAATATGAGCCACGAACTGCGCACACCCTTAAATGGCATTTTGGGTTATACGCAAATTTTGATGTTTGATGAATCCTTGAGTACAGAGCAAAAAAGCAGCCTCAAAATCATTGAACAATGCGGCCATCATCTCTTGAGTTTGATTGCTGATGTGCTTGACTTTTCTAAAATTGAAGCCCAGCGCCTAGAACTAATTCCAACGGCGGTACAATTCCATTACTTTATTCTGGATATTATCCAAACCTGTCAGATCAAGGCCACAGAAAAACAACTCCTCCTCAATTACGATATTGATCCAGATATTCCCGATTATTTACTGGTCGATGATCAACGTCTCCGGCAAGTGTTGCTGAATCTATTGGGCAATGCGATTAAATTTACCCACCAGGGAAGCGTTGTTTTAGACGTTCAATTAAGCCAGCCCCCGCAGACTCCCCCCAAATCTCCTAAGCACCATTGGCACAGAGTACACTTCGCGGTTCGGGATACAGGCTGCGGTATTGACCCCGAAAACCATCAGAAAATTTTCTTACCCTTCGAGCAGGTAGGCGATCGCCGCAGTCGGCCCCACGGTACAGGTTTAGGATTAGCGATCAGCCAAAAATTAGTGGCGATGATGGGGGGTGAACTCCAGTTAACGAGTTACCCGAACAAAGGGAGTTGTTTTTCCTTTGACCTGGAGCTATCGGAGGTGCTCGTTAGTCCTCCCCTGGTTGCTGATGATCAAGCGACCCGTGATCACTTACAAATTATTGGTTATGTGGGCCGCAGGCAGACCATTCTGATTGTGGATAGCCGTTGGGTTAATCGTTCTGTGATTAAACACTTCTTGATGCCTTTGGGTTTTAAGATTCTCGAAGCCGAAAACGGAAAAGATGGTTTGATGGTGGCAGAAGCCCATCCAGTGGATCTCATCATTTCAGAGATGGTGATGCCCCGGATGGACGGCCAAGCCATGGCCCACCAGATTCGTCAACTCGAAAAATTTAGGACAATCCCTATCTTCGCCATGTCCGGGGATGTTTTGGATCATGGTTGGCATAATATAAATTCGGATTTTGACGCTTTTTTAGAAAAACCACTGGATTTTTCAAATTTATTGGAGATGCTTCAGACCCATCTTCATCTCACTTGGGTTTATGAAGGCGATCGCTAAATTGATTTTGATGGTTTGCGTCAGTCCCAGCAACTTATACACAATTATTGAGGTAATTTTTTATGGCTCGCACTGAATCCACCATGCTTCCCCTGGGTGCTCCGGCCCCTGATTTTGCCCTACCGGATGTCACCACCGGAAAAACCGTTAGCCTTGGAGATTTCCGGGGGAAAGCGGGTTTGCTCGTGATTTTTATGTGTCGCCACTGTCCGTTTGTGATCCATGTCCAGGATGAGCTAGCCCGGTTGGGAGTAGATTTCGCCCCCCAGGAGCTAGGCATTGTCGCCATTAGTGCCAATGATGCAGAGAATTATCCGGATGATGGCCCAGAGAAGCTCAAGGAAATGGCGGCAGCACTCCAATTAAATTTTCCGATTCTCTATGATGAGTCCCAGGCGATCGCCAAAAGTTATCAAGCGGCCTGTACCCCTGATTTTTTCCTTTTCGACCAGGACCTAAAGCTGGTTTATCGGGGCCAATTGGACGACGCCCGCCCCGGTAATGACAAGCCCGTGACGGGAGTTGATCTTCGCCAGGCGATCGCCGCTGTTTTGGCAAAAGAAACCCCTGATCCGAACCAAAAGCCTAGCCTTGGTTGCAATATCAAATGGAAACCAGGCAATGCTCCCAGTTATTTTGGCTAAACCACAGGGGACGACTTGACCGTCAGCCATAGCAAAATGACGAGGGCTAGGACAAGCAGTTTTACTAAAATGTACAGGGTGCCATCTGGAAATAAATAGGTGCTTAACATAAAGCCTCCTTGGGACTTCACTCAGGGATCTCTCGCTCAGATAGGGAGTCTGTAGGATTCTGTGGTGTCCCTCTATCTTCATTGTCCTGCGCTCTTAGTCCTCTGTAGGCCCATGCTGATATTTAGTTGGGAATATTCACAAAGCTTAAGGTGAATTGCTCAGTTTTGTGAGCGTTTGTTAGCGACGCCGGGAACGCTTCGTTTTCGTTTTTGTTTTGCTGGTCTGGTTCGTTTTCGGTGGGCTGGGTTCTTCAAAGACCGGCACCGTAAAGGAAAATTGACTCCCCTGATTTTTACCTTCGGATTCTGCCCAGATCGCTCCCCCCCAGGCGGTGACAATCTGGCGACAAATCGCTAATCCTAAGCCAGTGCCGCCGGCGCTCCGTCGCAATGCCCCTTCTTCTTGGTAAAAGCGATCAAAGACGGTTTCGAGGCGTTTGGGTTCAATGCCCCGGCCATTGTCGATAATGCTGACGGTGAGTTTATGGGGATCTTCGGCGGTGATGGCGATCGCCACTTGACCCTGCTTGGCATCGCTAAATTTACAGGCATTGTCCAGTAACTTGGCGATCACTTCTACAAGCCATTCCCCGTCAGCTTGGACGAGGGGCAAATCTGGCGAAACTTGATTGATCAGTTGGGGCAGGGGTTGGCCGCCACTTTGATGACGTTTGGCCCGCACGTGGCTCATGGCCAGTTCCACACATTCATAGAGCATCAGGGGTTCAATATTCCACTCCACCCGACCACTTTCGAGCTGGGACAGGGTCAGAAAATCCTGGACGAGGGTGCGCAGACGTTCTGCATCCTGGAGGGCGGTATCTAGCATCACCTGGCGCAGTTCCTCCGGCATATCCGGCTCATTGGCAAGGCTTTCTAGGCAGACTTGAATCGTCGATAAAGGTGTCCGGAGTTCGTGGCCTGTGATCGCCACAAGGTTAGAGCGGGTACGGTCGAGGGCTGCTAATTGTTCGTTGAGTTCTTCGAGGTTGTTGTAGGCTTCGGCCTGAATTAGGGCTACACCTACTTGGATGGCGATCGCCCCCACGAGGGCAATATCTTCCTGTCGCCAGTGGATCGCCTCTGGGTGGCAGTGATGGAGCTCGATCATGCCGATCAGTCGCCCTTGGTAGAGTACCGGCACCAGCAGCCAGGAGACAATGGAACAGGTTTGGGTGAGGGTTTCTAGCTGGTCTTTGATGAAGTCTGGATCTTGCTCGGTATTATCAATGCCGAGGGCTTCCCCCAGGGAGACCACCTTTTGAAAGAGGGGATTATCCTTCAGGGGCCAATTGCGACCTTTTACAGAAATTTGATCCCCGTGGAGAAATTCATGCTGGATCTGGGCTTGTTCGTCTGACTCTTTGCAACGGTAAATAATGCAGCGACAGACTCCGAGACCTTCTCCTAATTTTTCGACGGCCAATTGCAAGATGTCTTCGGTGTCGAGCGATCGCCGAATGGCCGCTGTGACCGTATTAATTAAACGCTCCTTTTGTTCTTTATTTGCCAGGGAGCGGTTGGCCTTAAGGATTTTGTATTGACCCGCCTGGAGATAGTTCACCAAGCGCTGCACAAAGGGATCGGCGGTGGAATTAGGCTGATGTTCCGTTAGATCTTGGTGACCATTCTGGAGGTAGGTTTCCTTGGCCGTTTGAATTTTTTCCTGGAGCTCCGGGCGATATTGGGCAATGCGATCGAGGAGGATTTCCGCTGCTTTTTCGGTAATGTTGCGGTCTTCGGTCCAAATACCTTCAAAGCGACGGGCATTATCGGCGAAGTGATCTCCCTTTTCAGAATTGTTGTGTTTTTCTCGGCAGAGGAGACAACTGGCAAAATTCTCCCCAATCACCACTAGGTGCCACTCTTCGCTTAGGGCATCATCTGGCGTAAAGGCAATGCGCTCGTAGGTGTCAGAAGCGTTTTCAAATTCTGTTTCTGGGGCCGCGAGGACGTAAACCTGTTGGGATTTATCGGCAATGCGACGATAACGGGTTGCTTCCTGGCGGTAGTATCTTTCTTGCTGGAAGCTGGCGATCACCAAGGGGGAATCTTGACCTGCAAGGATTTGATCTTCCATCGCGTGGGAGAGTGCCGTTAGGGAAGATTTGAAATAGAGTTGCGATCGCCCATGGGGAACGGCTTCAAATAATTGTTTGACAACCGAGGTTTGAATACTCATTAAGAAATGCTTTTTCCCGAAAGGAATAGTCGCCTTCTACGAACGATGGACCAGAGGAATTCCCTAGATTATCCTTGATCACCCAATATTGATCAATTTTTCTAGGGGATTTGGCAACTGAATGAATGGTGACGAGGCGATCGCCATTACGCAGAGCCCAAGGCACGAATCAGGTCAGGGATCGGCTGAGGCTCACGGTCACTGTCTGTAATTGCTTCAATAATTTGTCGGTTTGCCTGGGGATGATCAAGGGCGGCCACGCATAATTCTGCCACCTGCTGCCGGGGAATTCGTCCTTCAAACAGGGTATCGGCTTGGGCGAGTACCAGGGGTGCTGCGGCTTCGGCATTCAAGCCACCGGGACGGACAATCGTGTAATTGAGGGAACTGTTGATGAGGTAAGCCTCGGTTTGTTTTTTCCAAAACAGCACCAGACCAAATAGATTCAACGGATGGAAAAATTTAGATACACAAAGGGACGTGACGAGGACAAATTGCTTAACTCCCTGGGTCACAGCAGCATCGATCAGCGATTTGGTGCCGACATAATCCACTTGAAAAAAAGCGGCAGGGTTCAAACTGGGTCGAGCCGCAGCGGCACAAATGATGTGGTCACAGTCGGCGATCGCCCCTGGGAGCGATTTTTTATCGAGGAGATCACCAACGACTAATTCTGCGTCCGAGGGCAAGATTTCTTTGCCTTTGTTGAGATCCCGAACCATGGCCCGCACTGGGATATTTTGGGCGATTAGGGTTTCGACAACGCGCCGTCCCGTTTCCCCCGTCGCCCCGACCACTAAAACTTTCATCCTCATTAACCTCCTAAAATCGCTGGCGGAAATTTGCCTTCGATTTACAATTATTACCCTGAATTCCTCGGTCTTGGGGTGCAACTTTACAGAAAAGCGGGCATGATTTTAGGTACAACAAGTTTATTTCTTGTCTTTTGCTGCTATGAACCCTGCGGAATCGTCTCGTCTATTCACGGCCTTTGGTGACGGTAACCCCGAAACGCCACCGATGCATTTTGAGACCCACTATCGAGGGATCATGCAAATGTACGCGCCCCTAGAGGAAGTCGCGGCGTACCTAGATCGCCATGGCGGTTGGTTTCACCGTTGTGCAAAACCGATGCAGGTAGAACCCCTCACCGAGAATGGCTATATTCTGACGGTGGGCAAGTTTGGCAATTTCGGCTATGAAGTAGAACCAAAACTGGCGGTGGTTTTTGACCCCCCCGTTGAAAATACCTACAGAATGTACAATGTGCCCCTCCCTGAGGCCCAATCCCAGGGCTATGCCATTGATTATGATGCGCTGATGTGCCTCGACCATCTCCCCTGGGAACAGGTACTTGCCAACGATGCCCAGGCACGCAAACTACTCGGCGATCGCCCGATGCCGCCGGTGATTACCCAGGTGAATTGGGAGCTGCATTTACAGGTGCTGGTTCAATTTCCCCGGTTTATCTACAAGTTGCCCCAGGGTCTATTGAAAACCACAGGCGATCGCCTCCTCGCGACCATTGTTTCCCAGGTTTCACCGCGCCTCACCACAAAAGTCCAGCAAGACTTCCACGACTGTTTCAATCTCCCCTTACCCCTCAAGAGTGGCCGGGGTTGTACCGTCATTCGTCCCCCCGAAGACAATCCAGAAACCCACAAAAAAGAGGACAGTACCCCTGTCCCCCCCGAAAATTTTGCCTGGACGCTACCTACAGACGGCCAATAATTTTCGTCACAATATCCATACCACTCACGGCCTGCCAACCAAACAGAGCCACCAGCAACGTATTCAAGCCAATGTGGGTTACCCGCGCCAAGTCGTTGCCCCGTTGCATAAAAGGCACCAAAGAGGCTGAGATGGCAATTAAACCGGTCATCCCTAAACCGACAAGGAGGTGGGGGCCAACGAATAATTTCCCGTTGTTGATGTAGGTGACGGCCATCCCGCCAATGGTGCCCAAAACCATAAATGCCAGCAGGGCCGAACCCACCTGGTGGTGCTTGAAGTTAAATTGTTTTTTTACCAATTCTTTGCGGACTTCTTTATCGGCACTCCGGATGCGACGGATCTGAATGCCGAGGTACATCGCATAAATACAAAGCCCAAACAAGACCCACATCATAATGGGGTGACCAAACTGGGACCAGACTTTGACGGACTCTGGAATTTCAAAACTCATGGGTGTTTTCTCCTTCGTTCAGGATGCTGAAATCTTTATAAAACTTAACCGATTCCCCTGGTAAATGGAAATTATCAGCTAGAATCTGGGACGGCTTGGGACAGGATCGATTCGGGATACTTCTACAATAGAAATTAACCTTTATTGTATGTTTCGCGATGACAGCCCCCGTGGACCGCGCCCAGTTATTTCAGGCAATTCGCGCCCAAAATGTGGATCGAGTGGCCGCCTTGCTCACCCAGGGGGTACCAGTCAATATCTTGGATGGCGATCGCACGAGTCCTTTGATGTATGCCTGTCAAGTTGGGGCTTTGGATCTCGTTAAGCTCTGTCTTACCCACGGCGCAGATTTAGAATTACGAGGAAAATATGGCCTCACGGCGCTGATGGTGGCGGCGGCGGCAGGACAAACGGCAGTCCTACATTTTTTGATTGGGGCCGGCGCTAATCCCAATGCCACCAATGAAGACGGCAGTACCGCGCTGATGGTGGCGGCCTATCGGGGGGCGATCGCCACCGTAGAAATTTTGTTGAAGGCCGGGGCAAAGATTAACCACGAAGATTTTGATGGGGATACGGCGCTGAATTTAGCGATTCAAGGGCAACACCCGGTGGTGGTGCAGATACTCCTGGCCCAGCGGGCTAACCCTTACCAAGGCTTAGGGGCGATGACGGTGGCCGTGTCGGAGCGGGCGATCGCCTGTTTAGAAGTCCTACTCAAGGCCGGGTTAAATGTGAATCTCCCCAGTAGTGACGGGAAGACCCCCCTCATGCACGCAGTTATTGCGGGTTACGATGAGGTCGTTGACATGCTGTTGGCTGCTGGGGCGGCGGTCAATGCCACAGATCTTGATGGGGATACGGCCCTTATTTTTGTCGTCGAACAGGGGAATTTGCCCCTCACACAACGTTTGGTTCAGGCCGGGGCAACCCTGACTCAGTCGGATATTTTGCCTCTCGCGGGGGCTGCTGGCAATCTCGCCTTAGTTCAATATCTACTTAAACATCAATTAGATCCCAATAGCACTGATACAGCAGGCGACACGGCCCTCCATTTAGCAACCCTCGAAGGCCACTACGATATTGTCGAATATTTACTCCGCCAAAATGCTGCGGTGAACCTAGCCAACCACCAAGGTGATACCCCCCTCCTGGTTGCTGCCTACCAGGGGCAAAGGGCGATCGCCCAACTTCTTCTCGACCAAGGTGCAGACCTCCACTACCAAAACGAAGGAGAAAACGCGCTCCTGATCGCCTTCAACCAAGGCAAGCTGGAACTCCTCGAACTTTTTCTGGCAAGGGGAGCTAATCCTGATGAACGTCTCCCCAGCGGCAAAACTCTCCTCATGGAAGCGGGCGATCGCGGTTATCAAGCAGTGATTGAAGTGCTGTTAAACGCGGGGGCCGATGCCAATGCCACAGATCAACATCAAGCCACAGCCTTAATGTGGGCAGCCCACCGGGATCACCATGCCGTCATTCAGTTGCTCCTCGAACGGTGTCCAGATTTAGATCTCAATGCCCAAAACAAACGGGGCGACACAGCCCTTAAAATTGCTCAGTTTAACCAATGTAAGACCGTTGTGAAGCTCTTAAAGGCTGCTGGGGCGAGATGATGGCGGTGGGGGAGAGTCTGCCGCCAAGCTAGAGCTATTTAAAAACTTTTCAATTTCTAAGGATTCGACCACGTGGGGATTTTTCACCGGTGCCGTGGGGGGATGGGCATGGCGCACATCTGTAATCCACCAGTCCAGGGCTGCCTTTTGCAGATCAATGGTTGCCCCCGTTTTATCAACACAGTAGCGCCCAAAGACTAATTTATCCTTGAGGCGTACCCCTGAGCCCAAGCGGGAATATTCAAAAATCACACTACTTTCAACGGTCGCGCCTGCACAAATCCAACAACTGGGGCCAATCATGGTCGGGCCAATAATTTTTGCCCCATCTTCAATGCGGGTCATACCGCCAATGTAGACAGGGCCTTGGATATCGACTTTATCCCAGTTGACGGCCACATTCAGGCCTGTATAAACTCCTGGTTTGACTTCGATGCCGGGAATAGGCACATTTTTGATCTTGCCCTGGAGTACGCTCTGAATCGCTTGCCAATAGTCAGGAACTTTGCCAATATCTACCCACTCAAAGTCCATATCTAGGGCGTAAAAAGGTGCATTGGCCGCCACAAGCTTTGGAAACAGTTGACCACCAATGTCGAATTCGCAGTTGGGGGGAATAAAATCGATTACCTCTGGCTCAAAAATATAGATCCCGGTATTAATTTTCGTGCTGAGAGCTTCGGTAACGCTGGGCTTTTCTTGGAAGCTCAAAATCCGGTCTTCGTCATCTGTGACCACCACGCCATAGCTAGAGACCGCTTCTTGGGGGACAGATTTCGTGATTACGGTGGCGATCGCCCCCTTTTCGCGATGCCATTGCACCGCTGCGGTGAGGTCTAGATCAATCAGGGCATCACCACAAAGCACCACAAAAGTATCGTCAAAAAATGGATGAAAATCTTGGATCTTACGCAGGCCCCCTGCCGAACCGAGGGCTGCCCCCTGTAATTCTCCATCTTGAATACTGCCTTCAAAGGAATAGGCCAGATGTACCCCGTAGCGTTGACCATCCTTAAAGTAGCCTTCAATTTCGTGGGCGAGATGGCTCACATTCACCATAATCTGATCAAAGCCATGTTGGGCGAGCAGATCCAGCAAAAATTCCATCACGGGTTTTTGCAGAATTGGGATGAGGGGCTTGGGGATGGTGTAGGTAATCGGACGAACCCTGGTTCCTTTACCCGCTGCCAGAATCATGGCTTTCATGAATGGTATTGTCCTCGAACAATGACTGTTTTCAGGCTAAATGGCGCAAAGCCTCGGAAGATTGGTCTTTATTTTACCGAAAGGTGTTCCTTTCCCTAAATGCCCGCATTTCCCAAAAGATTCAGTTTAGGATGGAGTGACAGTTGTTTTCTGTCTACAGCAATGGCGATTAAACGCAACCAAGGCCATGGTTTCCCGCCTAAACGTGATCCGGCTTTGGGTAGAGATGCCCTCACCACGAGTCAAGCCCTGCCCGAAGACCAAGAACAATCGGCCAATGAAGATCGCATTCGTCCCCAACGTCTGGGAGATTACCTAGGTCAAAGGGATCTGAAGGAAGTATTGGGTATTGCGATCGCCGCTGCCAAAGCCCGCCGCGAACCCCTCGATCACATGTTGCTGTATGGCCCCCCTGGGTTAGGGAAGACAACCATGTCCTTGATTTTAGCCGCAGAAATGGGGGTGAATTGTAAAATTACCGCTGCCCCCGCCCTGGAACGCCCCCGTGATATTAGTGGCCTCTTGGTGGGCCTAGAGGCTGGTGACATTTTGTTTATCGATGAAATCCACCGTCTTAATCGCATGGCCGAAGAATTGCTCTATCCAGCGATGGAAGATGGCCGCTTAGATGTCACCATTGGCAAAGGAGTCAGTGCCAGAACCCGTAGTATTCCCCTGAAGCCTTTTACTTTGATTGGCGCAACGACCAAAGTGGGGGCTTTAACTTCCCCTCTGCGCGATCGCTTTGGCTTGATTCAACGGTTACGTTTTTACGAGGTCGATGAATTGATTGCCATCGTCCATCGCAGTGCCCTAATCCTAGAGCAGCCCATTACCCCAGAGGGCGCTTTAGAGATTGCCCGTCGAGCACGGGGGACGCCTCGCATTGCCAACCGTCTGTTACGGCGAATCCGGGATTATGCCCAGGTCAAAGGCTATGGAAAAATTTCCCAAACGGTGGCGGCAACGGCTTTGGATCTGTACAACGTTGATACTTTGGGATTGGACTGGACAGACCGTCTAATCCTAGAAACAATGCTCAATCACTTTGGGGGTGGCCCGGTGGGTTTAGAGGCGATCGCCGCGGCTACTGGCGAGGACAGTAAGACCATTGAAGAAGTCTACGAGCCTTATTTACTCCAAATTGGTTTTTTAAACCGCACGCCCCGGGGACGGGTAGTGAGCGCAAAAGCAAGACAGCATCTCGGTTTAATCCCGGTGGAACAAAGCACCCAACTCGACCTTTTACCCTAGTTTTAACGAGTCTTGCGGGTGGCGGCCTCGAAATTTCTTTCTGGAGAAATCCTTCTAAAATAGGGAAAACACTTGAAATTTGGACGATCAACGCAACTTTATTATGGATTTTTCCCCGGCAACCTCAGCATTAATACTGCTTATTTTCGCGGCTTTGGGTACGGTTTTGTGGGGCTATCGGCGATCGCAAAAAGCGGGACGCTTAGGGTTATTGGCCTGGGGACAATCCCTCGCGATTACGGTTCCCTGGTTGGTGTTATTGAGTTGCATTCTTTTAGGGGTGAGCCTGGATCTCATTGGTGTGGTGCTGATTTTGGTGGCTTCGGCGGGAGCCTATATCTATTTAGGTAATCTACGCCGAGAAGCAGGCCAGGGGGAAATGATTCGCAAACAGTCCTTAGAACGCCTCCAAACTGAGACTCAAGCCACGGAATCCTCGACACAAGCCCCAGCAGATCCGGCGACTGAACCCGAAATTCAACCCATTAATCCAGAGGATCTCCAAACCATTAAAGGTATTTTTGGCATTGACACATTTTTTGCCACAGAAGCAATTCCCTACCAAGAAGGGGCCATTTTTAAGGGAAATTTGCGGGGGGAACCCGAAGAAGCCCACCAAAAGCTGACGGAAAAATTAGGCGATCGCCTGGGTGATAAATACCGCCTCTTCTTGGTCGAAGACCCAGAAGGCAAACCAGTGATCGTGATCTTACCGAGCAGTAATGATCCCAAAACCACGAGTCTCGCCCAGAAAAATGTCGCTTTAGTCTTATTGGTTGCCACCCTGGCGACGACCCTAGAAGCGATTGGCGTCCTTAAAGGCTTTGATTTCTTCAGTGATTGGCAGCGTTATACCGAGGTCTTGCCCCTCAGCCTGGGGATGTGGCTCATCTTGGGCGTTCACGAACTAGGCCACTGGGTCACGAGCCGAAAATATAATGTCAAACTCAGTATTCCTTTTTTCCTCCCCAACTGGCAGATTGCTTCTTTTGGGGCGATTACCCGCTTTGAATCCCTGCTTCCGAACCGGACAGCACTCTTTGACATCGCCTTTGCTGGCCCAGCGGTGGGGGGGCTCATTTCCTTACTGTTCCTCCTGGGTGGTTTTGGGCTTTCTAACCCGGACAGTCTATTTAAAGTTCCGAGTCAATTTTTCCAGGGTTCAGTGTTGGTGGGTACCCTGGCGCGCATTTTCCTAGGCGATGGATTGCAACAAGCAATTGTGGCGATTCATCCCTTGACGATTCTGGGCTGGTTGGGCCTTGTGATTACAGCGCTAAATTTACTCCCCGCTGGTTGTTTAGACGGAGGCCGCATCGTCCAGGCTATTTATGGCCGTAAAACAGCTCGTCGTACCACCATTGCTACCCTCGTGGTATTGGGGCTAGTGGCTTTGTTTAACCCGGCAAACCCCATTCCTCTCTACTGGGCTTTAATTATTATTTTTTTACAACGGGAAGCAGAACGCCCCAGCCTCAATGAACTATTAGAACCCAATGATACCCGGGCGATCCTGGGATTGGTCGCTTTATTTTTGATGCTGGTGACTTTAATTCCCTTGAGTCCCAGCTTGGCGGGACAATTGGGGATCGGCGCTTAACCTCTTGGGGAAAATTCAAGCTTAAATGGACAAAATTTTTTCAGCAAAGGATAGCAACAGCAATGACAGCGCGTAATTTTTCCTGGGATGGTGACTGGTTTTCACCGCAGGCCAGTCAAGATCAAACTTTAATCGAGCAATTGGGTTTCGTGCCTGGTCTGAGGGAGCTGCTATTTATTCGCCAAGCCCACGCCCTGGAACATGGAACGGTTTGGGTGCTTACGGAATTGGCAGAACGCTATCCAACGGCCTGGCGTCACCACTATGCGGAATTAAGCGGGATGTCCACGGGGCAAGGTTTTTATTTATTTGGTGGCGTGGATAAAACTGATCTCTACCAGGCCGTCAGTACAGCAGGCGATCGCCTCCGGTCTGGGGAATGGAATTTAGCTGTCCATCCCCGCTGCGGCACCAATATCTCTGTCACCCTATTGCTGACTGCTGGCTTAGCAGGTGGAGCCGCTTGGCTACTCCCCAAAGATCCCCTCACTCAGTTCCTCGGTATGGGGACTGCTGCTGCTACTGCCTGGGCGATCGCCCCCGATCTCGGTAAATATGCCCAACAGCACATCACCACCGCGATTCCCTTCAATCTCACCCCCGAAGAAATCCAAGAAAACACGGACGAGAGTGGAAATCCAAGCCATTTTGTCCGATTACGGTGGCAGGACGCGCAATAAAACTTAAACACTTCAAGTGCCTGAAAACCCCTATCCGATAGTAGGCTGTTATCTAAGTCTAACTACACTCTTTAGTAATCGCTTTAAAGGAACATAAGCATGGCTATCGAACGCGGATCCAAAGTTAAAATCCTCCGGAAAGAATCCTACTGGTACGGCGATGTCGGTACAGTAGCAAGCATTGATAAAAGCGGTATTATCTATCCCGTCATTGTTCGCTTTAACAAAGTCAACTACAACGGCTTCAGCGGTAGTGCTGGTGGTCTAAACACCAACAACTTCGCTGAGCATGAACTCGAAGTCGTCGGCTAAGCCCCTCTGTCTCTCTTTTTAAAAACCCATTTTTGATATTAAACACACAACCAACATCGTCTCTTTACGGGGCGGTGTTTTTATATGCCCCTTCAAATTCCTAGAGGACAATGGGAAAATAGCCACCACAAAGATTAAATTAAACCACTACAACAAAGGATTAACCCCGTGACTGTTCGCGTTCGTATTGCCCCAAGTCCCACCGGAAATCTCCACATCGGGACAGCTAGAACTGCTGTCTTTAATTGGCTCTTTGCCCACCACCATGGCGGCACCTTTGTCCTCCGGGTTGAAGATACCGATTTGGAACGGTCTAAGTCCGAATACACCGAAAACATTAAAACGGGTCTCCAATGGCTCGGTTTGCACTGGGACGAAGGCCCTTTTTTCCAAACCCAACGGCTGGATCAATACAAAGCAGCAATCCAAACCCTCTTAGATCAAGGTCTTGCCTATCGTTGTTACTGTACTCCTGCAGAACTTGAGGCGATGCGGGAACAACAAAAAGCGAATAATCAAGCGCCCCGCTATGACAATCGTCACCGCAACTTAACGGAGGCACAGCGAGCTGAATTTGAAGCCCAAGGTCGTAAACCCGTGATTCGCTTCAAAATTGACGATGCCCAGCAAATCGTTTGGCAAGATCTGATCCGAGGCACCATGACTTGGAAAGGTAGCGATCTCGGTGGTGACATGGTGATTGCCCGCACCCCTGAAGGGAATGAGTCTTTTGGTCAGCCTCTCTATAATCTTGCGGTGGTAGTTGACGATATTGATATGCAAATCTCCCACGTGATTCGAGGGGAAGACCACATCGCTAATACTGCTAAACAGATTCTTTTATATGAAGCCCTCGGTGCGGCAGTCCCCCTGTTTGCCCACACACCCTTAATCCTCAATCAAGAAGGACGTAAATTGTCGAAACGGGATGGGGTGACATCTATTGATGATTTTCGCCAAATGGGATTTCTCCCCCAGGCGATCGCCAACTATATGAGTCTTTTGGGCTGGACGCCGACCGACTCAACCCAAGAAATTTTTACCCTCGAAGAAGCTGCGAAGGAATTTTCCCTAGAGCGGGTTAATAAAGCCGGCGCAAAATTTGACTGGGATAAGCTCGATTGGATTAATGCCCAGTACCTCCACCAAATGCCGATCCCCGCCCTGACTGATCTGCTTATCCCTTATTTACAAGCAGCAGGTTACGGAGATTATCTAGGCGATCGCTCCTGGTTAGAGTCCCTTGTCACCCTCGTTGCGCCCAGCCTCACCCGCTTGGCCGATGTTACCCAAGAAACCCGACTTCTTTTTGGTGACAGCATCACCTTAGACGAAAAAGCCACCGCCCAACTCCAAACCGAAGGCGTTAAAGCGATTCTCCAGGAAGTCCTCCAAAACATCCAAACCAGTACTAATTTCACCCCCGATGAAGCAAAAGCACTCATTAACCAAGTCACCAAAGCCCATGGCGTCAAAAAAGGCGTTGTCATGAAATCCATGCGTGCCGGACTGATGGGCGAACTCCAAGGCCCCGATCTCATGCAATCCTGGGTACTCCTCCACCAAAAAGGTTGGGATATCGAAAGACTTAATCAGGCGATCGCCTCGATCTAACCCGCCATCGTAGGGATTTGGTTTTCAAATCCAAGAAGACCTCTGGTACTCATCAGTGGAATGAGGAAGGAGGTTTTTTTAATATCCTCACCTAATCGAGAGTGATAGAACAACGTAGGGATGTGGTTGTCAAATCCAGATTGAGGGGCTTAAGAACTTAAAATTCTAAATTTTTCCAGTCACCAAA
>NZ_CAWNNO010000062.1:0-141013 GCF_963876085.1 Synechococcus sp. BDU 130192
CGGGAAAACGGTGGGTCTGGGGTCGTCTGGTCTATGTCATCGCTACTCGTCTTGACTCGAAACAAAAATCGAAGCAAACGGATGATGATTTTCTGATTATCATCACGGCCCATGAGCCTCAAAATGCTTTAACAGATTACCGTCGGCGTTGGGGGATTGAGACTCTGTTTGGAGCCCTCAAAACCCGTGGCTTTTGCTTGGAATCGACTCATTTTATCGATAAGAGACGTTTGTCGAAGCTGCTGGCTCTGTTGGCCATTGCGTTTGTCTGGGCGATGAAAGCGGGTTTATGGCGACATAGTCAGAGGCCGATTCGCATTATCAAGGCCCATGGCCGTCGAGCGCGGAGTTTGTTTCGCTATGGTTTTGACTTATTACGTCGCTTTTTTACCGTTTCTACCCAACCTCTACTTGGGTCAGGGTTTCACCCCATACAATTTTTGTCCTGTACTTAGATACGACTTATGCAACTGGTTTGGCAAAATTTCTTGATGAGAAAGACGATGACCTTAAAAATAACAATATTTTGCAACTCATTCAATCTAGAGAAAAATATCCAGTCAAAGCAGTTGCAAGACCCTCAACTTACGTATCCCAAGGTATTGATGTAATTCCATCTCATATTGAGATGATGAAATATGAATCGGAATTAACCCGGATTGAACCAGCCAAAACTCGACTATTATCTAAGCTAAAAGATGTCAAGAATGATTATGATATTGTTCTAATTGATACTCCTCCCTCACTTAATTTGTATGCTCGTATTGCTTTACTAAGTGCAGGTTATCTAATCATTCCTTCAGACCTTAAACCATTTGCTAATGAGGGTTTAAATAATGTCAAAGATTTTATCGCGGATATAAACGAAGCCAAAGATATGTTTGGTATGTCTCCTTTGAAAATTTTAGGTGTTTTACCGTCGAAGATTTCAACGAATGCTCGCTTTGTCCAGTATACATATCCCAAACGTCGCAGAATGGTCGAACAACGTTATGGTTTTCCCCTAATGTCTGCGGCAATTTATGAACGAGAAGATCTTGCCAAAGCGTTGGAAAATACCTTGGAGTATGGAGAAGAAGATATTCCGGATCCACTCTCTATTTTTGACTATAAATCAGATTCTGTATCAGCCCATGAATTTGCGATGCTAGCTAGTGAAGTATTAGAGAAAATCAATTAAATTATGCTAGAAAACCTTTTAAAAATTCAACTAATTGATATTCTATCTGTTGATAGCCCAGAACCCCGATCTGGTTTTTCTAAGGATAAAATTGAAACTTTGGCCAATAGTTTTTTAACAGTCGGTGGGAACTCTCAACCTATTCTTGTTCAACGCTTAGATTTTGATTCATTTACCGTTGTTTCTGGACATTTAGAATATTATGCAGCAGTCCGAGCCAGAGAAATCAATGATGATTTTGAGATGATTAACGCGATCATTATTACTCCTGAAAATGAAGCGCAGATCAAGCATCAATATGATTATTTAAATACTGTGCAAGAAAGTTCTGCGACTAACTCTTTGGAGCATAGTTTAAACAAAAATGAAATTGCTAATTTAGAAAAAAATCTTTTAGCTCACCTTCAAGATCAACTTAAATTTGAAGTTTCTCGCTTAGAAAATAATTTATCGAGAAATCTTGAGCAAAAATTTGATGGTGTCAAAATTCTTGTGCCTCGTGATGAGGATCACCTAGAAGCCTTTAATGCTTCTGATTTCAAAATTTTAGTCGATAAACTAGGTTCTGCTGGCTTTACTGGTAAGAAAGGTCAGAAAATGGCAACAGCAATTATTCAAGAGAGAAAAAAAAGTCGCTTTAGTTCTTTGGGAGAAATTATTAACAGAGTGCGGTTACAGAACAAAAATAGAGCTATTACTGAAACTTCAATGGTAAAAATTCTAGATGCTTGGAATCGATTTATTGATGTAGAAGAAACTAAATAAAAGAAAAAGCCTTTGGAATATTCCAAAAGCCTTTTTTTACGCTCATTTAAAGAATGGAGTTAAGCAGTTTGCAATAGACCACTATGGCGAAGCAAAGGTTCTGTTTGCGGTTCCCGACCCCGGAATTTCTTGAACACTTCCAATGGGTGGAGACTGCCGCCTAAACCGAGGATCGTTTCGCGGAATTTTTTGCCCACATCGGCGATCGCCACCGTATCTTCGAGGCCAGCTTCTTCAAAGGCCGCAAACGCATCCGCACTGAGCACTTCCGCCCACTTGTAGCTGTAATAGCCCGCTGCATAGCCCCCCGCAAAGATATGACCAAAGGCACAGAGGAACGAATCTTCCGGCAATGGTTTCATAACGGTGGTGGTTTCAGCAAGGCGATCGCGAACCTGTTCCGGGGTCTCACCACTGGCCGGGTCGTATTTCGCGTGCAGTTCAATGTCGAGCAAACTAAAGTGCAACTGCCGCAGCATCGCCGAGCCACTCATGTAAGTGCGGGCAGCCAGGAGCTTTTGGTAATAATGCTCTGGCAGCGTTTCTCCCGTTTCGTAATGCTTCGCCATCCCGAATAGCGTTTCCCGGTGGTAGCACCAATTTTCCATAAACTGACTGGGCAACTCCACCGCATCCCACTCGACATTATTAATGCCGGCTGCACCGGGGTAATCCACATGGGTCAACATATGCTGTAACCCGTGGCCAAACTCATGGAAGAGGGTTTCCACTTCCCCAAAGGTCATCAAACTGGGCTTACCGTCCACGGGGGGCGTCTGGTTACAGATTAAATAAGCCACAGGTAAACGGGTAATGCTATGACCATTGACCACCAACTTCGCGCGACCGACGCAATCATTCATCCAAGCCCCACCGCGTTTTTCCGCCGGACGACTGTAGGGATCAAGGTAAAAACTGGCAATGTGTTCTCCAGACTCGTCGTTAATTTTGAAATAACGCACATCTTCATGCCATACAGGCGCGTCCCCATCGGCAGCGGTAATTTCAACGGAAAACAAGCGTTGCGCTAGGCCAAACAAACCCTCTAAGACCCGCCCTAGGGAAAAATAAGGGCGCAATTCTTCGGCGGTAAAGCCAAACTTTTCTTCCCGTTGTTTCTCTGACCAGTAAGCCACATCCCAGTGGGCCAAGTCAGCCCGTCCCGAAAAAGTTTTCAGAGTCGCCAATTCTTGTTGAGCGGCCTCGAAACTCACTTGGCGCAACTCTTCCATAAGTTGTTCAACGGCGGCCACGCTCGGGGCCATTTTCCGGGCTAGACTCAGTTCGGCGTAATTTTCAAAGCCTAAAATTTGGGCCTTTTGTTTACGCAACTCAAGGATGCGATCAATGTGGGGGTGATTATCAAATTCCCCAGAAGAAGCCTTTGAGACCGCCGCTTTGTAGACTTTTTCCCGCAGTTCCCGGTTTTCGGCATATTTCAAAAAGGGGAGATAGCTGGGGTAATCAAGGGTAATGACCCAGGGGCCATTTTCTGGGGTCGCGTTTTCTTCCCCTTCACTGCGGGCGGTTTGGGCGGCGAGACTCAGGGCGCTATCGGGTAAACCGGCAATATCTTCTTTATCGGTCAGTTTGAGTTTAAAGGCCTTGGTCGCATCGAGGACATTATTTGAAAATTTCGTTGAAAGATCCGCTAATTCCAATTGGATTGCGTTGAATTTCTCCTTGATTTCCCCTTCGAGGCTCACCCCAGCGAGTTCGGCTTCCTTGAGGGCGGTTTCGATAATGCGTTGCTGGGCGGGTTCTAGTTTGTCCCATTGGTCGCTTTCGCGGATCGCTTTGTAACCTTCGTAGATGGGGCGACTTTGGCTCCAGCGATTAATAAACTGCACCACGGCGGGTTGCATTTTTTCGTAGGCGGTACGCAGTTCTGTACTGTTTTTGACACTCATGAGATGACCAATCACCCCCCAAGTCCACATCAGCTTTTCTTCGAGCTGGGTAAGGGGTTCGACAAAGTCTGTCCAGGTGGGTTTGAGGTTCGCCTCAAGATCGCTGACCTGTTGTTCTAGTTCCGCCAGAAGAGTAGTGACAGCGGGTTCAACGTGCTCGGCTTTGATCTCGGCGAAGGGGGGCAGACCATGGCCGATGAGAAGGGGATTCTGGGTCATATGCGGTTAATTTTTCTGATGTTTACGCTATTTCCCATTATGACAGCAAGTTTTTGGGGAAGGCAGTGGGGATATCTGGGCACGGTTGGCTGGCCCATCAACGGGATTGTTATGATTTGAAACGAATGAATTTTATGGGCGGCGATCGCCTTTTGAGCCTGAGGATATGTCGAGCAAAATGTCTGGAATTAATTTTGAAGCGTTTGTGGATACAGAAACGACCCGTTCTTTTGAGTTGCCCGGCGCAAAACCCCACTACAACCCCGACCGTCCGGGACAGGTGGAGCATATCTGTTTGGATTTGGATCTCGACATTACGGGGCGATCGCTCTTTGGGACTTGCACGATTACCCTGGTGCCAGTGCGTTCGGGGGTAACTTCCCTGACCCTCGATGCGGTGGACATGGCCATTGAATCGGTAAGCATTGGCAGCGTCAGTCAGCCCTTTGATTATGATGGCGAAACCCTGAATATCCGCTTACTGCAACCGACGACGACGAAAAAAATTGAGTTGGCGATCGCCTACCGGTTAACGGAACCGCAGCGGGGCATTTATTTCATTCAGCCGGACAACCATTACCCTGATAAACCTGTGCAGGTGTGGACTCAGGGGGAAGATGAAGATTCCCGTTTTTGGTTTCCCTGTTTCGACTATCCCGGCCAGCTTGCCACTTCTGAACTGAAAATTCGCGTGGCTAATCCCTACCGGGCCATCTCCAATGGTGAATTGATCAACAGTGAGAAACAAGGAGAAAAAACGGAATATCACTGGTATCAAAAAGAAATTCATCCTTCCTACCTAATTACTTTAGCGGTGGGTGATTTTGCTGAAACAAAAACCGAATGGCAAGGCATCCCTGTCCTCTACTACGTCGAAAAAGGGCGCGAAGCTGATGGCGATCGCAGCATGGGTAAAACCCCCCAAATGATGGATTTTCTCAGTCAAACCTACGGCTACAAATATCCTTTTCCGAAATATGCCCAGGTGTGCGTCGATGACTTTATTTTCGGCGGCATGGAAAACACTTCCACCACTTTGTTGACCGATCGCTGTCTACTTGATGAACGGGCGAGCCTTGACGATCAACGCACCGAAACCCTGGTTTTGCATGAGTTGGCCCACCAGTGGTTTGGGGATCTCGTGGTGATTAAGCATTGGAGCCACGCCTGGCTCAAAGAGGGAATGGCCACCTATGCCGAAGTCCTCTGGACAGAACATGAATATGGCCAAGAAGAGGCCGCCTATTACCTGCTGGAGCAAATGCGCAACTATCTCGATGAAGATAGCAGCCGTTACCGCCGCCCCATCGTCACCCATGTTTATCGCGCCCCCATCGAACTCTACGACCGCCACCTCTACGAAAAAGGCGCTTGCGTCTACCACATGATCCGCACGGTGCTTGGCGATGAGTTGTTCTCAAAAGCAATTCAAAAGTTTGTCCAAAAGCACGCCCACCAAACCGTCGAAACTGTTGATCTACTGCGGGCGATTGAAGAATCCACTGGGTTTAACCTGGCTCCACTTTTTGATCAATATGTTTTTCGGGGTGGGCATCCGGATTTTGAGGTGGCCTACAGTTGGGACGGAGAAACGGGTTTGGCGAAGCTCACAGTAAAACAGACCCAAGGGAAAAAAGACGAAAAAGCCCTTTTTGATCTAAAAATTCCCATTGCCTTTAACTATCTCGATGGGGAAACAGTCAGCCAAAAAACCTTTACCTTTAGGCTCAATGATGCGGAACATACCTTTTATATTCCCCTCGACCGGAAACCGGATTTTGTCAGCTTTGATGTGGGCAACCATTGGACAAAAACGGTGAAATTGTCCTACCCGATGGCAGAACTCAAAAATCAATTGACCCATGATCCCGATCCTATTTTTCGCGTTCAAGCAGCCGAGGCGATCGCCAAGGAAGGGAACCTCGAAGCGGTCAATACGTTGCAAACAGCTTTAACAACAGAAGCGTTTTGGGGTGTACGGGTCGAAATCGCCAAAGCCCTCGGTACGATTCAACTCAATCAAGCCGAGGATGCCCTGATGGCAGGTTTAAAAGATTCCCATCCCCGTGTGCGCCGGGCCACCCTATCTAGCCTCGGTAAGTTCAAAACCGAAAGTAGCTACGAGGCGATGAAAACTTTTCTCTTGGCAGGAGACGCCAGCTACTATACCGAAGCCGCCGCCGCCCGCACCCTAGGCGCAATGGTTTCTGTTGGTTTAACGGACAAAGCCGAGGCCACCCGTGATTTACTTAACCAGATCCTCAAAACCCGCGCAGGTTGGAATGAAGTTGTCCGGGCCGGAGCAATTGGCGGACTCGCCGCGATGAAAACCTCCCCCGAAGCCGTGGATGCGATCCTGCCCTACACCGAATTGGGCATCCCCCAACCGCTACGCCTTGCCGCGATCCGGGCTCTAGGTACCGTCGCCAGCGGCCAAACCAACGACAAATTAGCAGTCATTCTCAATCGTTTAGAGGCGATCGCCAGGGAAACCTTCTTCCTCACCCAAGTTGCCATTGTGAGCGCCCTCGGCCAGATCGAAAACCCCAAAGCTGTTACGCTCCTCCAAACCTTGGCCAACCAAGCCCCCGACAAGCGCGTCCGCCAGCGGGCCGAGGAAACCGTGAGCAGCCTCCAGAAAAAGCTCAGCACCGATAAAGCGATTCAAGGATTGCGCGAAGACCTCGATAAACTGCGGGAAGACAACAAACAACTGCAAAGTCGCCTCGCCAAACTCGAAGCCCAGGGCAACCCTTAACTGCACTTTTGGGGCGAACTTTCCGGGGCGATTTTGCGTCGAAAAAAATAAGTTGAATAGCCCAGCAATTTGTCAACCACTTGGCGATCGCCCCAAGAATTATCCCAAGGCCGGATCCATTGGCGATCGCCCTCTGCCATTCCACAAAATCTACTTATCAATTCTTTAGACTCCGGACATCCGTGCTACCATCGGTAGTCAAAAAGGTGGCGAGGCAACATCATCCCTCATCATCTGCGGTGGAGGAGTTCAAGGAGTTTCCTAAATCTTATGGCCCAACTACAGTCCAGTCTATCCCCCAATACGAATCTCAGAATCGGCGTGATTGGCGTAGGCAACATGGGGCAACACCACACCCGTGTCCTTAGCCTCCTCAAAGATGTTGAACTCATTGGCGTCGCGGATCTCAACGTTGAACGCGGCTTAGACCTCGCCAGTAAATATCGCATCCGTTACTTTGAGGACTACCACGCCCTGCTTCCCCTCGTCGATGCGGTTTGCATTGCTGTCCCCACCAAGCTCCATTACCAAGTGGGCCTAGAGTGCATGGCAGCGGGCAAGCACGTGATGATCGAAAAACCCATTGCGGCGAGTATCAGTGAAGCCGAAGCCCTCGTCAATGCAGCCGCCGAACATAACGTGATCCTCCAAGTTGGCCACATCGAACGGTTTAATCCCGCCTTCCAAGAACTGAGTAAAGTGCTCAAAACCGAAAAGCTCTTGGCGATCGAAGCCCATCGCATGAGTCCCTATTCCCAACGGGCAAACGATGTTTCCGTCGTCTTGGATTTAATGATCCATGACATTGACCTCCTCCTAGAAATGGCAGCTTCTCCGGTGGTTCAACTGACAGCCACGGGTTCAAAAAAAGATGATTCTAACCACTTAGATTACGTAACGGCCACCTTAAATTTCGCCAATGGCATCGTGGCCACCCTCACGGCAAGCAAAGTCACCCACCGCAAAATCCGCACGATCGCCGCCCACTGCCAGAATTCCCTCACCGAAGCCGATTTTCTCAATAACGAGATCGAAATTCACCGCCAAACCACCGCCAATTACACCACCGACTATGGCCAAGTTCTTTACCGTCAGGATGGTTTGATCGAGCAAGTTTACACCAGCAATATCGAACCGCTCCATGCCGAACTCGAACATTTTGTTCAATGTGTCCGGGGGGGCGAACAACCTTCCGTTGGGGGAGAACAGGCGTTAAAAGCCCTCCGCCTTGCGAGCTTGATCGAACAAAGCGCCCTGGATGGCAAAGTCTGGAAAGAGGCTGATCGCCATTACCAACACCTCAATAAACCGAAGACCATCGTCACGCCCCTCTCCGTTTCTTGATATTTTGCGTTTTCGATGCGTGAAGGGGCGCAGTTTTCGCTACCCTTAATAGATAAACAATCATCCTTTGACTTTAGCGGGTAAGGAGCCGCTGCACTGACTATGTCTGATCTCAATCGTGGCATCATGAAATTTGACGGCGCAGATAAACCCATCGTCGTCGCCGTTTCTGCTGTTTTAGTTTTAGGGGCGATCGCCGCCCTGGTGATCTGGGGTCTCACAACCGCCTATTCGTTCTAAACTAATCCAGTCACCTCTAGCTCCTACGACACACTTTGAATTTCCTGTTTGCGATCGCCGCCGCTGAATCTAGCAAACCAAGTCCCCTGCTGGGGGAAGTCTGGCTTGATCTCGCTGTTTTGGTGGTCATGATTGGCCTTTCTGCCTTTTTCTCTGGCTCCGAGACCGCCATTACTGCCTTTGATAACCTCAAACTCGAAGGACTGATTAAGCGCCAAGGCGATCCCCAGGGCATCTTCCGGATCGTCCTCAAAAATCGGACGCGATTTATCACGACCCTGCTGCTGGGGAACAATCTCGTTAATAATTTCTCAGCGATTCTCACCAGTAACCTCTTCGCGATTTGGTTAGGAAACGCCGGGATCGGGATTGCGACGGCTGTCGTCACCATTGTCGTCCTCATTTTTGCAGAGATCACCCCCAAGTCCCTCGCCATCCTCAACGTGCGCTCGGCCTTTACCTTCGTTGTGCCGCCCATCTATTGGCTGTCGCGTATTCTGTCGTCCTTGGGGATCATTTATATCTTTGAAACCATCACCGAAAAAACGATCAAGATCTTTGAAGGCCGCCAGAATAAAAATTCTCCCACCAGCGAAACCCTCACCGAACTGCAACTGATGATCGAAATCCTGGGGGGGAAAGGCAAGCTTGATCTGCAACGCCGCCGTATTTTAGGAAATGCTCTCCTCCTCGATGAAATGATGGTCAAAGATGTGGTTAAGCCACGCATCGATATGCAAACCATCGCCCACGATGCCACCCTCCAGGAGTTGGTCAACCTCTGCCTCGAAACGGGCTACACCCGCATTCCTGTCCAGGAACAATCCAAAGACCACATCATCGGCATTGTTAACCTCAAGCAAGCCCTCAAGGGTCTCCATTCTCCAGAATCTCCCCAGACCCAGACCCCAGCGATTGTCCGTTCTGTGATGGATACGCCTGTTTATATCCCTGAAACGAAGCGGGTAGCCGATTTGCTCAAAGAAATGCTCCAACAACGCCTCCACATCGCCATTGTCGTTGATGAGTATGGCGGAACGGTGGGTCTCGTCACCCTAGAGGACTTACTCGAAGAGCTGGTGGGAGAAATTTATGATGAGAGTGATTATGCTCCCCGTGAGCCGGGTTTGCCAGGGCGGTTTTCTGATCGATAAAAATTGAATTGGGAATCTGTCAGAAAAAAATTGGCGATCGCCTTGCAATATTTTATTTTTATGCTAGGATTGATAACTGTGAAAACAAAAAAACGTGGGTCGGTGCCCGAGTGGTTAATGGGGGCGGACTGTAAATCCGCTGACTATGTCTACGCTGGTTCGAATCCAGCTCGGCCCACCACATTGCCCATATGGCTCAGGGGTAGAGCACTCCCTTGGTAAGGGAGAGGTCACGAGTTCAAATCTCGTTATGGGCTTCTTAGAGCAGTTAATTGTTAACCAGTATAAAAAGCGTTTGAATATTCGCTTGAATTATTATTCCTGCGGATATCTGCCGTTGCCGCAATCTTTTGTTTTTTTTTAGGATTAATGGAGGCGCACTGGGTTTCCCCATTGCCTTTGTAGAACTGAATTATCCTAAGCATCTATGACTGAGAAAAAAAAGACCCAGCCAGCACCCGCCCAGGGAAGCACAATAACAACATCGGAAAAGGTGCTGTGTCCCCACTGCAAGCGCACTGCGACCAATGGCATCAAATGTAAGGGAATCTGTGTCGCCGATAGTGATTATTAATCGGTTGCAGCTCAAATCATAAAGGAAATGCCATTTAAACTAATTAGCAGCAATAATAAACCAAAATTTACCCACAATTCTTTTTTATAGGTATTCATCTTTTCCCCAAGAATGCGGGCTGTTTTTTGTTGTAAATAATGGCGCAATTTTAAGGGCAGTTTTTCGTAATATTGCCGATATTCCAGGGCCGTTAGCAGGACATTCCCAAGGTTGTAGAGGGTGATGCCGAGGAGAATCCAGCGGTAAAGGTTATAGAAATTCATGGCTTACAAAAATCTATGGCAGCCGGAGAACTAATCTGAAGTTGATGGCTGAGGGAAAAGAAATAACAGGTAAAACCCCACTCGGTGATGTTCGGTTGTACTGCTTCTATTTTGGAAAAAATCCTTTTAGTATCAATATAACCTAGGGTCAGAAGAGAGCAATACTGTGGTGGATTTAAAGAAACTAGAAGAACTCAATATTCAGCAAACGGTGGCCGGCATTCTCCAGGACTTTAACCCGATTTTTTCGTCTACTTCTTCTTCTGGACAAACTGGGCAGTGGCGCGCAGCGATCGCCGCCTTAACGGATTTACTCCTGCGCTCCGGGGGCGAAACCCGTGGTGTTATTTTATCGAGCCCTAGCCCGGTCTTTGACGCGCCCCAAATCACCCGCCACCACCATCATTACGTTTTAACGCCGAAAAATCTCCAGGACATTGCCCTGAGTCACCTGCAATTGCCGGGGGCCGGTTTGAATCAAAGCATTCGGCACCACAATAATCAAATCGTTGAGTTTCCAATTCTGCCCAATGATCCCCTGGCCCAGGAACAATTTTGTTTAATTTTGACGGCGAAGTTTAATTTTGCGATGGCCCTGTCTCCCCAGGGATTGCTCTTTTCATTTGACCCAGAGGCGATCGCCGCCATTTGGCAAATTTTGCAGTGGCGCATGGCCCTAACGCAACCATTCCAGTTCCAAACCCTCGCCCAACTTTGGCCCCGCTTTGCTGAGGTTGTTCCGGACTACCGGCTTGTCTCCCGGTTTAGCCAGTTAATGGTGCGATCGCTGACGGTTAATTTACCCCAGGCTGATTCCCTACCATCTCCAGAACCCCACCAAACCCCTGAACCAACCGCCCAAGCTCAACCGGAATTGGAGCTATTGCAGGCCCTCACCCATGAAATTCGCACTCCTTTGACAACAATCCGTACCATGACAAAGTTGTTGTTAAAAAAGAAAACCCAACTGACTCAGGATATTGTCAAACGCATCGAAACCATTGAGCAAGAGTGCAACGAACAAATCCGGCGCATGGAACTTATTTTTCGGGCGGCCGAATTGGAAACTCCATCCCATCACCCGAAGCAAACTCTGCAACTGGTGCCCATTTCCTTAGAACAAATTTTCCAGGAGGGAACACCCCGTTGGCAAAAACAGGCCCAACGGCGCAATGTCAACCTAGAGGTCGCCTTGCCCCCATACCTGCCCCAGGTGGTGAGTGATCCAGCGATGCTTGACCAAATGCTGTCCGGGTTAATCGAGACCCTCACGCGACGCCTACCGACGGGAGCAGAGGTACAAATCCAAGTCAGCACCGCCGGCAGCCAACTGAAGTTAGAAGTCCAGTCCCACGGCCTGGGTCAAAAATGCCTTGAAAAGGCGATTGGTCAGTTACTCATTTTCCAACCAGAAACGGGCAGCTTGAGCCTGAATTTAGATGTGACCAAAAATCTCTTTCAACAGTTAGGCGGCAAACTGGCAATTCGACGCCGGGCTTCCGGGGAAGAAGTCTTTGCTATTTTCTTACCCCTCGGCAATAGCTTCGCTGTGCCCCTCTAGGTCTTGTAAGGGCATGGTAAAGCACCCATAAATTCCCCTTGGGAATGTCTCTGCTAACCAAACGCTGAATTTCACCATTGATGCAAAAAAAGATGGGCCACACTAGAGGAGCCCATCTCTGTTAATTTTCGATTTAGTTTTTATCGGGTACTGGAGGTTTAGGCACCAGGAGCCGCTGGCTCAGAGGGAGGTGCGTCGGCTTCGAGGGCAATGGGTTCTGCATCCAGCTTCATGGTGAGGTAGCGAATAACCATTTCCCCTAAGCGCATATCCCGCTCGACGGCCTTGATTTGGCTGCCATCGGCTTTGTAGTTTACTTGGATGTAGATTCCATCGTTGAAGTTCTGGATCGGATAGGCGAGGTGGCGCTTGCCCCGTACTTGAACCTGAAGGTCGCTTGCCCCAGAGTCTTGGAGCATGGTCTTGTATTTGCTAGAGACTTCCTGCACCTGCTCTTCGCTGAGGTCGGGGCGCAGGATGTACATCATTTCGTAGTTGTTGCTCATTACTGTTTGATATAAATCCTTCTGGACAATAAGGCCGCTCGATGTGTGGAAATTTCGGATTTCTTTTACGATTCGAGAAGCAAGGATATAAAATTCTACTACACCTTGCCCCCTTTTAGGGAGTGTTGGCTGGATCTGAAACTGATGAAAAACGGATCATGACTTGGGTCTGAGGGTCTGTCATCGATTGGCGATCGCCACCTTGAGGTGGAGCTCTGTTCTGTGTTTAGTTGATCAAAATTCATTTATGGCGCAACGATATGTTCGGGTTCAAACTCCCCAAGGGCAAGTATTATACGGACTGCTAAAGCTCAACCGTGAAGTGCAGGTGATCGATGCGCCAGCTTGGTTGGGGGGACAACCGACGGGGGAAAGTCTCGCGCCGGATGAGTACCAATTATTGGCCCCCTGCGCCCCGTCAAAAATTGTTGCGGTGGGTCATAATTATGCCGCCCATGCGGCGGAACTCCAGCAGCCGATTCCGTCGGAACCAGTGTTATTTTTGAAACCTCCCAGTGCGATTGTGGCCCACCAACAGGGCATTGTGTATCCGGCCCAATGTCAACAGTTGGAGTTTGAGGGGGAATTGGCCCTTGTAATTGGCGATCGCACCCGCCATTGTTCCGAAGAAGAGGCCCACCAAAAAATTTGGGGCTACACCATTGCCAATGATGTGACGGCGCGGGATCTCCAACGGCAGGATGCCCAGTGGACGCGGGCAAAGGGATTTGATACGTTCTGTCCCCTCGGCCCTTGGATTGTGCGCGAGCTTAGCCCCGATGCCAAGTTGCACACCTATGTAACGCCCCTGGGGGAAGAACTCCCTGAACAACCAGACCCAGCCCAGGCCGCCTCGGTGCAGGATATGGTTTTTTCCGTGGCCAAATTGGTGAGTTACATCTCCGAAATTATGACCCTGTTGCCCGGTGATGTGATTTTGACGGGGACTCCCGCCGGAGTTCACCCTGTCCGCATTGGCGATCGCCTGTTGATCACCATCGAAGGGATCGGCGAGCTTGAAAATCCCATCATTGCCCCCTAAGACCCGTCCCCGTCCTCCATTGCTTGTTGTTGACTACCCGTTACCATGCCCATAGCGAAACATTTTTTGACCCGTACCTGTGCTGCTGCCGCCTGTCTCCTGCTTGTGGGTTGTGGTACTGCCAATAACATTACACCCCCAAATCCCAGCGAACCGACGTTGCTCCGACTGCTGTACTGGCAAGGGCCAACCATTTTAAATCCCCATCTTTCTACGGGTTTTAAGGACTGGGAAGCCAGCCGAATTACCCTCGAACCTCTAGCAACGTTTGATCCTGATAGCGAGTTGGTGCCTGTGTTAGCCGCAGAAATTCCCAGCCTCGAAAATGGCGGCCTCAGTGACGATGGACGCTCCGTAACCTGGAAACTCAAACCAGATTTGCGTTGGTCTGATGGGGAGCCGTTCACGGCGGCGGATGTGGTTTTTACCTATGAATTCATTACAAACCCGGCGGCGGGGGCGACTAATGCGGGGGTTTTTCAGGGGGTGGAAACCGTAGAAGCCATCGACGAAACAACGGTAAAGGTTACTTTTAAAGATGTGACCCCTGCCTGGTTTGGGGTTTTTGTCGGGGCTGAGGGGATGATTTTACCCCGTCACAAATTTGTCGATTACCAAGGAGAACAGGCCAGAACTGCGCCAGCAAATCTGTTACCGGTGGGCACAGGGCCATACCGGGTGGTAGAATTTAAGCCGGGGGATGTGGTGGTTTACGAAAAGAACCCCCATTACCGAGATGTCGAGCAGTTAGGTTTTGAGCGACTAGAGCTAAAAGGGGGTGGGGATGCCACCGCAGCGGCGCGGGCTGTCCTCCAAACAGGGGAGGCAGATTTTGCCTACAATCTCCAGGTAGAAACCAAGGTTTTGACGGAACTGAGTGCAGGGGGGCAGGGGCAAGTTTTAGCGAACTTTGGGTCTTTGAGTGAACGGCTAGTCCTCAACTTCACTGACCCCAACCAAGAAACTCCCAGTGGTGAACGGTCGAGTTTGGCTTTTCCCCATCCTTTCTTGACGGATCGGCGCGTGCGGGAGGCGATCGCCACGGCCATTGATCGCGAGACCATTGCCCAGGAACTGTATGGTGTCACGGGCAAACCCACCAGTAATTTTGTGGTAAATCCCCCTGAGTTCGTCTCTCCCAATACCAGCTATCGCTTCAACCCAGAACAGGCCAAGGCACTCCTCGACCAAGCGGGCTGGGTCGATACCAACGGCGATGGAACCCGTGATCAAGACGGCGTGGAGATGCGGTTGCTGTTCCAGACCTCCGTGAATCCACTCCGCCAGAAAACCCAAGCGATTATTAAGCAAAATTTGGCCGAAATTGGGATGGCCGTTGAGCTAAAAAGCATTGACGCCAGCATTTACTTTTCCGGCGATCCGGCCAATGTGGACACCACAGAACGCTTTACGGCAGATTTGCAGATGTTTACGACGGGTAATACCAATCCTGATCCCTTGCCCTATTTCAAACGTTACACCTGCACTGAAATTCCGACCCAGGCCAACAACTGGACGGGGGATAACTATGCCCGTTATTGCAACTCCGATTATGACGAACTCTGGGCCGCAACCACCCAAGCCCTCGATCCAGAAGAGCGGCAAGCCTCGTTGATTCGCCTCAATGATTTGCTGATTCAAGAGGTTGCGGTCATTCCCCTCATTCACCGGGCAGAAACCGCCGGGATTGGCGATCGCCTTACGGGAGTTAGCCTCACGCCCTGGGATATGAATACTTGGAATATTGCCGCCTGGCGCAAGGAAGCCTAGGAATGACGACCTTAAAATAGACCCCGCCGACCATTCGGCATGATAGTGGCCCAGTTCGTTTTAGCGGTTTTGAGTTGCTGGTCTGTAATTTTGGCGTTGCGCAAATTCGCGCCACAGAGATTTGCCCCGTCCAGCAGAGCGTAGTTTAAATAGGCCTGTTCTAGGTTAGCTCCCCGCAGATCGGCTTGGCTGAGGTTGGTATAGCTCAGGTAAGCCTGTTCTAGATTTGCGTCCCGGAGATTCGCTTGGTGTAAGTTAGCTTTGCCAAAATCAGCACGACTGAGATTTGCCCCCTGGAAATTGGCTTGAATCATTTGGGATTGGTGGAAAATACAGCCTGATAAATTCATGCGCGGCAGGCTGAGACCCAACAGTTGTAGTTGAGCAAAGTTTCGGCGACCTTGGCCATAGGCACTCAACATATCCTGGGCGGTCAACTTAGTTTCCATCGGATTTGCCCGATTAGCTTTGTTCGGCTCGATCCGCATGGTTTTGCCCATGGTAGAACGGGGTTTGTTGCGTCCTGCGGTCAATCGATTAATACGTTGGGCAGAGGCAGAGGGGTGATAGGTGTCTGTCTGGGAAGGGGCACCATAGGGTTTCTTTTGGCGATCGCGTCTTGCTCGGATGGCCATCGCTAACTGAGAATTAGCCAGGGTGGAAGGGCCGCCCGTCAGTTCCCCATCGTCATCGCTTGAGGCGGTGGAAGAGACTTGGCCCCCAGTGGTTCCCGTAAAGGATTCTGCGCCACTCAAGTCTGCCATGCCCTGGGCCAGGCTTTCCATATAGGGTTCCATTTCGAGGGCATCAAGCACATCCTGGGCGGATTGATAGCGGTGCTTGACTGAACTCTCCAGCATTTTGTGGAGGACACTCGCGAGGCTGTTGCTGATATTGACGTGGGACTCCCACAGCAGCTCCCCCGTTTTGGAGTCGTAGTCGAGTTCTTTGGGGGGTTTCCCGGTGAGCAAATAAAGACAGGTGATCCCCACCGCATAGATGTCACTGGCATAGACGGGACGCATGGCCATTTGCTCTGGGGGAGCATAGCCTGGGGTGCCAACGGCGAAGGAGGTGAGGGCTGTTTGTTCTGATGTCGAGGCGATCGCCTCGACGTTAATTTGATTTTTTACCGCACCAAAATCAATCAAAACTAATTTTTTATCTTGGTCACGGCGAATCAGGTTAGCGGGCTTGATATCCCGGTGGATGACCTGTTGGGAGTGAATGTATTGGATGACAGGTAAAACTTCGCTGAGAAATTGCCGCGCTCCGGCTTCGCTAAATGGCCCATTTTTTTTCACTTCTTGCTGCAGGTTATTGCCTTTGACATATTCCTGAACCAGGTAAAAATGATTGTCGTCTTCAAAGTAATCCAGGAGGCGAGGCACCTGGGGATGATTGCCGATGCGACCGAGGGTCTCCGCCTCCCGTTCAAAAAGTTCGCGGGCCATCTGGAACAGGTGCGGCACGTTGCTCGCAAGGCGCAGTTGCTTGATCACACAGGATGGTTTGCCGGGGAGGTTCAAATCTACCGCGAGAAAGGTGGCACCAAAACCACCATGGCCTAAGCTTTTGAGGGGTTTATAGCGTTGGCGCAGGATTAGGCTACTGCCACAGGTTCCGCAGACTCGCGCCTTGAGGGGATTTTTGGGGTTGGAACATTTGGGATTGATACAGTAGCTCATCCAGAGTCACCTTAATGGGAGAGGCGATCGCCTCTGCAAGGAAAGTTTTGGTCGCCTATTTTGTTACCGTGAGCAAGCATGGCGTTGTGATCTGACGCACCAACGGGGATGACCTGTGATGGTGTGTTCACCTCAAGCTCCATCATATCCCACCACCTTAACGTACTGGGATGGTGTCTGGGGGTTTGCTAGGCGTGTTCTTAGCGTTCCCTAAAAGGGCGCGTTTCGGCTCAGGGCTTGGGTCTTTCTATCAGGATCTGTGGGATATCATCTATGGCGATCGCCCCCAATATTTTCCCCGGTAAGGGGAGGGAAACGTTTAAAATAAACTCCTTGAAACTAGTGTAATGCCCCAAAAAGTCAATGCGGATTTCCCTGAATTGGTTAAAAGAGTTTGTTGAGATCACCCTATCGCCAGAAGAATTAGCCAAAACCCTAACCATTGCTGGGTTTGAAGTAGAAGAAATCGAAGATCGCCGCCGCCTGGCCGATGGTGTCGTTGTTGGTAAAGTTGTCAGCCGCGAACCCCATCCCGACGCCGACAAACTGAGCGTCTGTCAAGTCGATATTGGTGCAGACGAACTTTCAACCATTGTCTGTGGGGCGAAAAATGTCCGGGCCGATATCTTTGTCCCCGTCGCCACCCTAGGCACCTACTTACCCACCATTGACCTCAAACTAAAACCCACCAAACTCCGGGGTGTAAAATCCTCCGGGATGATTTGCTCCCTCTCCGAATTGGGCTTAGAAAAAGACTCCGAAGGCATTCACATTTTTGAACAACCAGACCTAAAGCCGGGGATGGATGTGCGCCCCCTCCTCGGTTTAGATGATGTGGTATTGGATTTAACCGCCACCGCTAACCGAGCCGATGCCCTCAGTATGGTCGGCGTCGCGCGGGAAGTGGCGGCCCTCACGGGGGTAGATGTCAAACTCCCAGAAATTCCGGCCATGGATACCGCCCCAGAAACGTTGACCATCACCGTGGCCGATCCTGTCGCCTGTCCCGCCTATCTCGGTACGGTGATCGAAGGTGTGACGACAGCGCCTTCTCCTGATTGGTTAAAATTCCGGCTCCAAGCGGCTGGCACTCGCCCGATTAATAATGTTGTTGATATCACCAACTATGTGCTCCTCGAATGGGGACAGCCCCTCCATGCCTTTGACCGGGAGCGCCTTGCCCAGGTGGCAGGCTCTGAAACCGTTGCCCTTGGGGTGCGGTTTGCCAAAGCCGGGGAAATGTTAACGACCCTCGATGGTCAAGAGCGCAAGCTAGCTGAGAAAAATTTGGTGATTACCGCCAATGATGTCCCTGTTGCTTTGGCGGGGGTAATGGGTGGTGAAAGTACGGAAGTTCACAATGGTACCCAAAATATTGTTTTAGAAGCAGCCCTATTTGAACCGGTCACTATCCGACGGTCTTCCCGGGCCGTGGGTCTGCGCAGCGAATCTTCGACTCGCTATGAACGGGGCGTCAACCAAGTGGAATTAGACCGGGCGGCCCAACGGGCGATCGCCCTCCTCCAAGAACTCACCGGAGGCACTGTAGTTCAGCGTGGTCTCACGGATACCCGACCCGATCCCAACGCCCGCCCCAAAATCCCGCTGCGCTTACAACGGCTCCACGAAGTCCTCGGCCATGTCCACAAGGACGGCAAAATTTTTGACGTGCCCCTCGCCGATGTGGAACGCATTTTAGCGGACCTCGGCTGCACCCTCGAATCCACAGGAGAAGGGGTCTGGGAAGTGGCTGTGCCTCCCTACCGTTATCGCGATTTAGAGCGTGAAATTGACCTCATCGAAGAAGTGGCCCGTCTCTATGGCTATGACAATTTCTGCGATACCCTGCCGAGTCAATCCGCCGCTGGTTTCTTGTCCCCAGCCGAAAAAGTAAATCGTCAATTGCGGGGCAGCTTCCGGGCGATTGGCCTGACCGAAGTAGTGCATTACTCCTTGGTTAAGCCAGAACTTGCTGACATCAAACTCAGTAACCCCCTGTTTGTGGAATATTCTGCCCTACGAAAGGAGCTGCTCACAGGGTTAATTGATGCCTTTGCCTACAACCAATCCCAAGGCAATGGTGCCCTCAATGCCTTTGAATTGGGTCGCGTTTTTTGGCTAGACGACAACGAAAACTATGCTGAAGCCGATTATCTGGCTGGAATTTTAGGGGGCAATCTCAATCCCGATGGCAGTTGGGCTGTTGGTGGCAAAGGTCAACCGATGTCTTGGTATGAAGCAAAGGGATTTCTTGATGCCGCCTTCCGGCAACTGGGCTTAGAGGTGAGCTATCGGGCAGATACTAGCAACGAAAAATTGCATCCCGGCCGGACAGCGTCTCTCTGGCTTCAGGGGCGTCAACTGGGGATTTTCGGGCAACTTCATCCCCAATTGCGGCAGGAAAAAGATTTGATCGATGCGGTGTATGTTTTTGAGCTGAAACTTGATCTGCTGCAAACGGTACTGAGTCGTCCATCCCAACAGGTGCCCATTTTTAAGGCCTTTTCTACTTACCCCGCAGTCACCCGCGACCTAGCGTTCTTTGCCCCCCTCGAAACGTCTGTAGCCGACCTGGAGCAGGCCATGCAGAAAACAGCAAAAAAACTGTTGGCTGGGGTGGAGTTATTTGATGAATATCGCGGTGAGCACGCCCCTGAAGGCCAGCGCAGTTTGGCTTTCAGTTTGCAGTATCGGGCCACGGATAAAACCCTAACGGACGAGGAGATTGATCCAGTCCACCAAAAGGTGCGGGATGCGCTGGTCAAACAGTTTGCCGTGACCTTGAGAAGCTAACCCCTCTGCCTCGCGGCATCTCCCCTCAAGGGGAGAATCAAGGTGTTCTAGCGGCGGGCAACACCATCTTGGCGGGCGGCTTGACCGACGGCAGCAGCGACGGCGGCGGCGACCCGCTGATCGAAAACCGAGGGAATAATATGCTCTCGATCCAACTGGGCCGGGCTAACCAAGGAGGCGATCGCCTGGGCCGCTTGGAGACACATATTGGTGGTAATGCTGGAGGCGCGACAATCGAGGGCACCCCGGAAGACCCCAGGAAAGGCGAGGACATTATTGATTTGGTTCGGGTAATCGCTGCGCCCGGTAGCCACCACCGCCACTTTGTCCATGATCAGTTCTGGCTGAATTTCTGGGATCGGGTTGGCCATCGCAAAGACGATTGGGTCTTTCGCCATGGATGTCACCATTGCGGGAGTCACCACACCGGGCGCACTCACCCCAAGGAAAATATCTGCATCCTGCATCGCCTCGGCGAGGGTACCAGAGGCGGCCACGGCAAAGGCTTGCTTTTCGGGGGTGAGATTATCCCGCTGGCTGGAAATAATGCCCTTGGAATCACACATCCAAATATCCGTTGCCCCTGCTTGCCGGAGTAATTTGGCGATCGCCACCCCCGCAGCCCCGGCCCCATTGATCACAATTTTGACGCTTTGTAGGTCTTTTTTGACTAATTTCAGAGCATTAAATAGGGCCGCAAGGGAAACAATCGCTGTGCCGTGCTGATCGTCGTGGAAGATGGGAATATCGGTTTCTGCCTTCAGTCGTTGTTCAATCTCAAAACAGCGGGGCGCTGCAATATCTTCGAGGTTGACCCCGCCAAATACTGGGGCGAGATACTTTACCGTACGGACAATTTCTTCGACATCCTGGGTCGCCAAACAAATGGGAAACGCATTCACCCCAGCAAATTCCTTAAAGAGCATCGCTTTCCCTTCCATCACAGGCATTGCGGCTTCCGGCCCCAAATTGCCTAACCCCAAAACAGCACTGCCGTCGGTGACGATCGCCACCATATTGCTTTTCACGGTCAAATCATAGACCTGTTCCGGTTTCTCGGCGATCGCCCGACAAACGCGACCCACCCCCGGCGTATAGGCCATCGCTAAATCGGACTGCACCGTTAGGGGAATGCGACTTTCGACGGTAATTTTCCCCCCCTGGTGAATCGCAAAAGTCCGGTCTAAAACCTTGAGGATTTCAATCTCTGGCACCGCTTTCACGGCATCGACAATGTCCCCAGCGTGCTTTTCACTGGATGCATCTACGGTGATGTTGCGGATTAAAAACTTTAGATCCCGTTCTACCAACTCGATATTACCGAGGCTGCCTCCCACGTTGGCGATCGCCTGGGTCACATTGGCCAAAGTGCCCGCCCGGTTAGGGATACGTAGCTGGATCGTGACACTGTAGCTGGGATTGGGGGTGAGGGCAACCATAGAATTTGCGTTAAATTTTACTTGCTGAAAAAACGAAGAGAGGAAAAATTCCCATCTCATTTAACCCTACTTTTCCCTTTTCCTAAAGTATTCCGGCTTACGAAATGGCTTGGGACGATCTCAGGAACAGACACTTTATCTTGTCCGGAGCTGACCTGAATCAAATCGCGAATCATTACCCTTAGGGATGCCGCCCCGCAAATTCTTGGCAAAATGGAGGGGAATGTCACCCAATTGTTGAAAACATCATGGTTGCCCTCACCTCAGATCAGTACCTCAGTCCCGAAGAATATTTAGAGTTTGAAAAACATAGCGACATTAAGCATGAGTATATCGATGGAGAAATCTATGCGATGGCCGGCGCTAGCAATGTCCATAACAAAATCAACACTAATCTGTTAGTTTCCCTCAGCCTTAAACTCCGGGGTTCTGGTTGCCAACCCTATAGCAGTGATATGAAAGTACGCGTTCAGGACGGACGACGCTTTTTTTATCCTGATTTGCTCGTAAGCTGCGATCCAGAAATCAACGACTTAACCGCCTACGCGATGGATCATCCACGGTTAATCATTGAAATCCTCTCCGAATCGACGGAAGGCTTTGACCGGGGTGATAAGTTTAAGTTTTACCGCACGATTCCCAGCTTGCAGGAATACATTTTGGTCAGCACAACCCATTACTCAGTAGACTGCTTTCGGCGTAGCGAAGGGAAGCTCTGGATTCTAGAAAGTTACCAAGGCCAAGAGGCAACGCTTAAACTGCAATCCCTAGACCTCGAAATTCCCCTAGTGGATATCTATGCCACTGTTGATTTGCCGGAAGTTGAGCCGGAATTCCCCGATGAGAAATAAATAAAGGCGATCGCCACCCAAGCCTCACCCCAGGTTTTTAAACCAGACACTATTGATACCAATCCCTGATAAAAGCGGCCTCATAGTGGTCAGGACAAATCAATCACTGATATCGTTGTGTCTGTATGTTGTGAGGAGCAAAACCCATGATGATCATGCCAGAGGAAGGACATCCCCTGAGTCGTATGTTGGCGAGCTATCCGCCCCAAGCCCTACGGTGTGATTTACCCGCAGGTTCATTATTTGGGACTGACGGGATTCGGGGTAAAGCGGGAGATCTGCTGACGGCTCCCTTTGCGCTCCAAGTTGGCTACTGGGCCGGGCAAGTGCTCCAGGAAACAGCGGCACGACGCGCCCCTGTGATCATTGGGCAAGATTCTCGCAACTCCAGTGATATGTTAGCGATGGCGATCGCCGCTGGTTTGACCGCCTCTGGATTAGAAGTGTGGCATGTGGGCCTTTGTCCAACGCCCTGTGTTTCCTATCTGGCCCGCACCACGGACGCCATCGGCGGCATCATGATTTCCGCCAGCCACAACCCCCCCGAAGATAATGGCATTAAGTTTTTTAGTGACGCGGGGACGAAACTGCTCAAGGATCTCAGTGCCAAGATTGAAGCGGGTCTGCGCGGCGATCGCCTAGAAAATATTCTGTCGCAAACCAATAACTGTGGTTCCTACCAACACCAAAAAGAACTGACCCAACAATACCGGAATGCAGTTTTTGCGACACTTCCCCAAGGTTTATCCCTCGACGGCCTCAAAATTGTGCTCGATTTGGCCTGGGGCGCTTCTGTGCATTTGGCTCCCGAACTTTTCCAAGCCCTCCGTGCAGAAGTGATTGCCCTGCACCACCAACCAGACGGTAACAAAATTAACGTCAACTGCGGTTCTACCCACATCGACCAACTCCAAGGGGCGGTGCAGTTCCACAACGCGGATCTCGGCTTTGCCTTTGATGGGGACGCCGACCGGGTGATTGCCGTGGATAACACAGGCCGGATCGTTGATGGGGATTACATCCTCTACCTTTGGGGGAAACAACTCCAGGCAGCGGGTCAATTGCCGAACAATTTAATTGTCGGTACCGTAATGGCAAATCTGGGCTTTGAGCGGGCCTGGGAAAAACTGGGAGGACAACTTCATCGGACTGCTGTTGGCGATCAGTATGTCCAAGCGGCCATGTGGCAGACGGGGGCGATGCTCGGTGGCGAACAATCGGGTCATATTCTTTGCCATCACCACAGCGTTTCTGGGGACGGGATCCAAACGGCATTGCATTTAGCCGCCCTCGTCCGGGAGGCAGGGGTTCCCCTCAATCAGTTAATTGATCAAAGTTTCCAAACCTATCCCCAGTTCCTGAAAAATGTGCGGGTCGAAGATCGCGATCGCCGTTTAAATTGGCAGAACTGCGACGTGCTCCAAACGGAAATTGATAAGGCCGAAGCGGCCATGGGTGATAAAGGACGGGTGCTGGTGCGAGCTTCGGGGACGGAACCTGTCATTCGGGTGATGGTCGAGGCCGAGGAACAATACCTCGCGGAATATTGGACACAACACCTGGTCAATGTGGTGCAAAGCCATTTGGGCTAGGCTTGGGTCATTTTGCTGCCCGCCTTGAGGGTTTGGGCCTGGACTAAGAGGGATTCGGCGAAGGAAATCGCTTCCTCGGCGGCATGACCCCCCGTCAACTGGGCTAATTCGTCCCGGCGTTTCTGATGGTGCTGTAGGGATTCTACGGCGACAAGGGTGCGATCGCCTTTTTGATTTTTTGCCTGGGATTGCACTTGTTTTGTCACGCGAAAATGTCCATCGGCCATGGCGGCAATGAGGGGTTGGTGGGTGACGCAAAGCACCTGATGATACTGGCTGAGATGGTGGAGCTTGGTGGCGATCGCCTGGGCCACTTTCCCCGAAACTCCGGCGTCAATTTCATCAAACACCAAAGTTTTCGGCGTCGTCTGCTGCTGGGTAAAACAGGCTTTGAGGGCGAGGAGAAAGCGACTCATTTCCCCACCAGAAGCAATTTCGGCGAGGGGTTGAGCCACCTCTCCAGGGTTCGGGCTGAAATAAAACGTCACCTGATCGGCTCCGGCGGCAGTAGGCGAGATGGGACTAAGGCGACATTCAAAACTCACCTTTGCCATCGCCAGGGGTTTCAGTTCTTTAATCAGTTGCTTCTCTAATTTTTGGGCTGCTTTTTGGCGTAATTGGCTTAATTTTTGGCAATGGACTTCTAAGTCTTGATATTTAATTCTACAGTCTTGCTCTAGGGCTTCAAGGGACTGATCCGCAGCGGTGAGGACATCTAGCTCCCCCTGGAGTTTGTCCCGGTAGGCGATCGCCTCGCTGAGGGTCGGGCCATACTTACGGCAAATTTGCTTTAGCACCCGCATTCGGGCCTCAATGTCAGCCAATTGTTTTGGGTCAGCTTCGAGATTGTTGTTGTAGGTGATGATTTGGTGGCCTGCTTCTACTACCTCTGTAAGGGCATTGCGCACCATGTCGAGAATGCCATTTAACTGGGTATCATAGTCCACCATTTCTTTGAGCAGGTTCTCAGCCTCCCCCAAAAGATCCGCCACCGCCAGGGTTTCGGGATCGTCATTTTGGTACAAAATTTGGTGTGCCTGGTAACTGAGCTGTTGCAATTCCACCACATGGGAAAGGCGATCGCCTTCCTGTTGCAATACTTCTAGCTCCTCAGGATCCTCTAAATGGGCGTCACATAGCTCCTGGAGTTGATATTGCAGTAAATCTAGCCGTTGGAGCCGTTCTTGCTCCGAAGTGCGCCGACTTTCGAGTAATTGCTTTGCTTTGAGATAAATTTGATAGGTGGCAGTCACAAGTTGCCGCTGCTGTTGCACCTGGGAGCCACCGTAGCTATCGAGGAGAATTCGTTGCCGTTCAGGAATCAGGAGTTCAACCGTTTGACCCTGGGCGGTAATTTCTAGCAGTTGCGCCCGGAGTTCCGCCATCAAACCCTGATTAAGAATAATTCCGTTGACACGACTGCGCGATCGCAAACCAGTGCGGGTCAGACTTAACTCCCGACTACAAACCACCGTTTCATCTTCTAGCAGATCAATGTCTTGGCTCTGTAACCATTGTTTGATGCTGGGGGTGAGGGTAAAGGTTGCTTCAATAAACGCCCGTTCTCCCGTGGCATCTCCTTGATCATTTTTCGCCCGAATTAACCGCGCCGTTGCTTTTCCGCCAAGGGCAAGATCGAGGGCATCCAGAATAATTGACTTTCCGGCCCCCGTTTCCCCGGTCAAAACCATCAACCCAGCCTGTAAATCGAGTTCTAGATGATCGATCAACGCAAAATTTTCAATGCGGAGGCAACACAGCATAAATGGTTGAGGAAAAGAAAAGTCGTTCGCTGTCTATTATGCCGGAGTTTTGGGGCGGCAGTGGCAGATTCTGGCCCTGGCAATTTTCACTAAAATGGCAGTAGCGCTCCACAGTTTTTATGCATCTTGACCAACTCAATCAACAATACGGCTTGCCTGAACTTTCCTTTGGCGATCGCCAACCGGGTTTTCCGGTGATCAAAATTAAGAATCGGTTTGCCACGGCAGAAATCTCTCTCTATGGCGGACAGGTGCTTTCTTTCCAACCAAGCAACACCCAGGCTGATCTTTTATTTTTGAGCGATCGCAGTCATTACCAACCAGGAAAAGCGATCCGGGGTGGGATTCCCATCTGTTGGCCCTGGTTTGGGGCAGACCCGGACGAATTAGGGCGAGCAAACCATGGTTTTGGGCGCGATCGCCTCTGGACTGTCCGGCACACTGAAACCCTCGCCAATGGCGCAACCCGCGTTATTTTAAGCTTGCAAGATGACGAAGAGACCCACAAAATTTGGGATTATGCTTTTGAACTGGCGATCGCCATCACCGTAGGCGAAAGCTTAGATCTCGAACTCACGAGTCATAACCACGATCAAAGGCCGATGACCATTACCCAAGCTCTCCACACCTACTTCACCATCGGCGACATTCAACGGGTGAAAGTGCTGGGTCTTGCGGGCCTGAATTACATCGACAAGGTAGACAGCGCACAGCAAAAATCGCAAATTGGCGAAGTCACTATTCAGGGGGAAGTAGACCGCATTTATCAAAATACCGCCCCGAAGCTGTTCATTGATGATCTTAGTCTTGAGCGAAAAATTGAGGTTTGTAACCGAAACAGTACCACGACCATCGTCTGGAATCCTGGCATGGAGAAAACTGCAACCATGGGTGATCTTTCTCCAGACGCCTATCAACGATTTCTCTGTGTTGAAACGGCCAATGCTGCCGCCGAGGCTATCACCCTCGCTCCCGGCGAACGCTATACCCTCGGTGTTACTTACCGATTGTTGTGAGTTATGGATTATGGAAAATTTGGGCTAGTCGGCTTCAACCTGCACCAAAACTACGGTGACGTTATCGGAACCACCGTTATCTTTAGCCGTTTCAATTAAAGCCGCCGCTGCCTGGTCGAGGTCATCATTAGCACTCAGAATAAATTGGATTTCTGAGTCATCTACCTCTTCGGTCAGTCCATCGCTGCATAACAACAGGCGATCGCCACTGTGAATCTCTAGGGTAGCCAGGTCAATCAAGCTTAAATCTTTACGACCCAGACATTGGGAAAGGACATGACGCCAGGGATGCACCTTCGCCTGTTCTGCCGTAATATCTCCCGACTGCACTGCCTGAGAGACCCAGGTATGATCGCCAGTTACTTGAATGAGGGTGTCTCCCCGGAAACTATAGAGGCGAGAATCCCCCACGTGAGCGCGCCAAACATGATCGCCCCGAAATAGCACCATCACCGCTGTCGTACCCATGTCTTGACGGGCTGGGTTGTCGAGTTGATCCGCGAGGATTGCCTCATTGGCTTTGATAAGAGCCGTTTCTAAAAGATCTTCTGAGCTTTCTGGGCTTTCCCAATTAGCCTCTAAATATTGCTGGATGGTTTCTACGGCAATCCGACTAGCTTCTTCTCCCCCTGCGTGTCCTCCCATGCCATCGGCAACGATGAAAAATCGCCCGTCGGGATCACAATAGTAGGAGTCTTGGTTAGCGGAGCGCACCAACCCGGGATCAGTTTGCCCCGTAAAGCGACATTTCATAAGCATGGTTTCGGGAAAATAGCTGGAAAAGTAGCGTACTAGATTAGAACTTATCTAAATTTAGCTAAAATTTGCGGTCGTAGCGATCTAGTTTTTTAAGGAGACGCCATAATGCCCAACCAGGCACCAAGGCGATCGCCCCCACCACCGCCGTCGGAATGAATGAGCCATTCACAAATAACAGGGTAGCAGACAAAATCAGCGCACAAAAAATCAACGTATAATTCGTCGCCAGTTGCATTCCCCCCAATTTGCGGAGCAGTCGGTCAGACTCCTGGGCCCGCACCCGGATGCGAATATCACCCCGGTCTAGCTTGTCGATGGTATCTTCAATGCGCCGTGGCAAACCAAAAGTGGAAGTGCTCAGTTGTGCCGCCTGGCGTCCTAACTGGTCAATAATGTTGCTGCCGCTGGGTAAATTTTCACTCATAACCTGGAGGGCGAAGGGTTGAGCCACCGCCATAAAATTGAACTCTGGATCAAGGCCTTTGCCGACCCCTTCTAAAGTAGAAAAAGCCCGCATCACAAAGGTAAAGGTTGCTGGAAACCGAAAGGGCTGGTCGTAGGCAATTTCGTAAAGGTCATCACTAATCGCCGTAATCGATTGGGCCTCAAAGGGCTTATCCATAAAATTATCCAACATAAATTGGATCGAGCGGCGTACCGGTGCCAAGTCTCCGGTTGCTTCCAAGGCCCCTAGGGTAACGAGGGAGTTTATCACCCGGTCGGCATCCTTTTCTGTAATTCCCAACATGGTTTCCATGAGGCCAGCTTTGACATTGGCCTTGATTTCTCCCATCATTCCAAAATCATAGAAAATGAGTGCCCCATCGGGACTCACCGCCAGATTACCGGGGTGGGGGTCAGCATGGAAAAAACCATCATTCAACAATTGTTGTAAATAGGCCCGGGCGCTGAGTTTCGCCAATTGTTTGCGTTCTAGGCCGGCCGCTTCCAGGGCTTCGTAATGGCTAATTTTGATCCCTGGTACATACTCCAAGGTCAGCACTCGCGGTGAAGCATAACGCCAGTAGACCTTTGGTACTTTTACCCAGTCAATCCCCCGGAAGTTACGCCGGAAGGTATCGGCACTGCGCCCTTCCTGGAGATAATCTACTTCCTGCCAGAGGATACGGCAGCATTCAGCGTAGATTCCAAGCCAGTCACGGTTTTTGCCCCAACGGGGATGATTTTGGAAATACCAGGCAATTTTTTTGAGGATCGCCAGATCAATGGTGAAAAGCTGTTTCAGGCCCGGTCGTTGGACTTTAACCACTACTTCTTCGCCGCTGTGGAGTTGGGCTTTGTGGACTTGACCGAGACTCGCCGCCGCGAGGGGAACGGGGTCGAAACTGCGAAACAGAACATTAATCGGTTTACCGAGGTCTGCTTCGATTATTTGCTTCGTTTGTTCGTAGGAAAAGGCTGGGACGCGGTCTTGGAGCTTAGACAGTTCCTGGACGTATGCTTCGGGAAATAGGTCGGCGCGGGTTGAAAAGAGTTGACCGACTTTAATAAAAGTAGGCCCCAATTCGAGGAAACTATCTTTGATCCACTGGGCTTGGATTTTTTGCCGGGCTGCGAGTTTCTCTTCGGTAAAACCACCCGCATAAGTCCATTTCTTGCCGTTGCGGATCAGTTTAAAAATCAAGGTGAGCACAAATACCCAAATGTCGAACCGTCGCCGATTTTTGGAGTAGTTTCCACGGTTCCAGCGATAGGTAGGTTTAGCCCGCTCTAGGCGCGGTGCTGGGGTGGCGTTGGGATTAGAGACCCTGGAATTGGCTTGGGAAGACAGAGCAGACACAAAGAATTTGCCTATCGAAATGGGTTTACGGAAAAGAAAAGTATGGTGTGGCTAGGGCGATCGCCTTGGGAGAAAAAGCTTAATTTTGGGTATCGCGATATTGCTTGAGTTCCGCTTTGAGGCTCGCAATTTCTGCCCGGAGATTGTCGATCATCTCCTGGAGGTCAGCGGGACGATCGTCGCCGTCAATGTCGATGGTGATCGGACGGCTAGGATTCGCTTGATTGGCCGCTTCCCGTTCAGCGCGGGCCTGGACTTCTTGGGCAAATTCCTGAAACCATTGATTGCGTTCTGCATCGAATTTACCAAGATCACTAAGCAGATCCGTCAAACTGTCTTCTACCCTCTCTTTGAGGACTTCTGCAAAGGCGCGGCCATAGGCCAGGGCTTGGAGGACGGGGTTGTTCATGGGACGCAACATTTCTTAATGGCTTTCGTAACAGATTATATCTATTAAACGAGGTTTCGTCTTTTGGCGATCGCCCCTGGGGTTTCCTTTTCACTGGGGCAATTGCCCCAGGAAAGTATGCTAAATTAGCAATCTCCCACTGGTCACCGATTCAAACGAGATATGAGCAGCGAAATCAAGCAAGTTTCTGGCACAGGGATCCCGCTCCGGGGCAACGACATCGACACAGACCGCATCATTCCCGCACGGTTTCTGAAGTGTGTCACCTTTGATGGCCTTGGGGAACAAGCTTTTGCAGATGATCGCCAGCAACTAGACGGCGAGCATTCCTTTGATTTACCCCAGTATCAGAATGCGAATATCCTCGTGGTTAACGGTAATTTCGGCTGCGGCTCTTCACGGGAACATGCCCCCCAGGCTCTTTTGAAATGGGGTATTGAAGCCATTGTGGGTGAAAGTTTTGCGGAAATTTTCTTTGGGAACTGCCTCGCCAACGGCGTCCCCTGTGTGACGGCGGATCGGGCTACGGTCGAAGCATTACAAAGCCAGTTAGAAGCTAACCCCCAGGCGGCCACCAGCGTCGATCTAGAAAATTTGACAGTTTCCTGCGGTGATTGGTCGGGTCAAATCCAGCTAGGAGAAGGGGCTAGACAAGCATTGCTCGCTGGCACTTGGGATAGCTGCGGTCAATTGGTGGCAAACCAGGCGGAGATTGCCACAACGGCGACAAAATTGCCTTACCTGGCCTGGGCCTAAACCATCATGGCCCAGTGGGAACTCTATAAAGAATTTCGCTTTGAGGCAGCTCACCAACTGCCCCATCACGATGGTAAATGCGCCCGTCTCCACGGCCATAGTTGGGTGATGCGAGTGTATCTACGGGGCGATCGCCTCCAGGAAACGGGGCCAAAACAGGGGATGCTTTTCGATTTTGGCGAGATTAAAAAATACGTCCAGCCGCTACTAGATCAGTACCTAGATCACTACCATTTGAATGATTCCTTGGGGATGGAAAGTCCCACCAGCGAGGCGATCGCCCAATGGATTTACCAAGAGCTGAAAAAAGTGGATTTACCGGGTTTAGCGGCGGTAGAAATTAAAGAAACTTGCACCGCTGGCTGTATCTATACCGAAGACTGATGACCGCGCCATTTTACCTTGGCCTTGATTTCGGGACTTCTGGGGCGCGGGCGATCGCCATTACAGGTGAGGGTGAAATTTCCCAGACAGTTAGTGTAAATCCCCTTGAACAAACGCCCCAGGGTTGGCGCGAGGCACTCTGGCATTTACTCGCCGCCCTCAATCTAGAGATTCGGCAAAATCTCCAGGCGATCGCCCTCAATGGCACCTCTGGAACGGTTCTACTCTGTGATGCCTCCGGAGAAGCGATTACAGAAGCCCTGCTTTACAACGATGACCGGGGCCAGACTGTTTTACCAATGCTCCGGGTCTTGGCACCGCCCCAACATCTCGTGCAATCGGCCACGGCCAGCCTCGCCAAATTACTCTGGTTTGAATCCCAGGGATTAACCCAGGGGGCCAACTATTTTTGCCATCAGGCGGATTGGTTAAGTGGCTTACTCCACGGCAACTTTAGCCTGAGCGATTACCACAACGCCCTAAAACTTGGCTATGACGTCGAAAATCTGGGTTATCCTTCCTGGTTACAACAGCATCCTCTGTTTCATTTACTGCCCCAAGTGCAAACCCCCGGTGCTGGGAAACAGAAGATTTTAGCGACGGTGGCTCGGCGGTTTGGGATCAATCCCCACTGTCAAATTTGCGCCGGAACCACCGATAGTATTGCGGCTTTTATCGCCAGTGGTGCCCAGGAAATTGGGGAAGCAGTGACCTCCCTCGGCTCCACGTTGGTGCTGAAATTGTTAGGCGATCGCCCGATTCAAGACCTAGCCGCCGGGGTCTACAGTCATCGGTTTGGTCATCTGTGGCTCGTGGGTGGCGCTTCAAATACAGGCGGTGCCGTGCTCAAACATTATTTTGATGACACACAACTACAACAACTCAGTGCCACTATTAATCCCCATCAAGACAGCGGCTTAAATTATTATCCGTTGCTGCGGCCTGGCGATCGCTTTCCGATCAATGACCCAACTTTGCCACCAAAATTAACCCCCCGGCCCCAAGATTCCCGCCAGTTTTTACAAGGACTCTTAGAAGGCATCGCCCGCATTGAAGCTCAGGGTTACCAAAAGTTACAGGCCCTAGGATCGCCCCCCGTTAGCACCGTCTTTACCGCTGGCGGTGGGGCAAAAAATCCAGTCTGGACACAAATTCGTGCCCGTTACCTCCGTTGCCCAGTGCTTATTTCACCCCAACCAGAAGCCGCCTATGGGAGCGCTCTCCTCGCCCAACGGGGACTGCCCAGAGCCTAATCGTGGAAGCCGGGATTCCAAATGCCGAGATAAAGGCGATCGCTATCGTTGCGTTTAATTTGGCCCCGGTGGTTGGCCGTGGTGAAGGATTGGGAACTGCTATTGCGATTGTAGACACTAGCCACCGCTTGGCTCACTTCCGGGGGCACGCCTTCGGGCAAGAGGCCACCCAGGGTTTGTTGGATCACGCTGAGGTCAGTCCCCACGGGAAAAGTGATTTCCGTCTGGGCCAGGGTGCCCGTTGTGTTGTCAACGATGTAGCCGAGGCTGACATTTGCCGGGCCATAGTTACGATACAAAATCGCCGTACTATCACCCCAAAAGCCAGGTCGTTGATCGGTGGGGGGCACAGAAATAATTTGGGGAATGGCGGCGCCGGGAGTCCCCACGGGAATTAACGGAATTTCTCCGGGACTAGGAGTAGGTTCTGGGGTCGGTTCTGGCTCCGGCTCCGGCTCTGGAATGGGTTCCGGTTCTGGCTCTGGTTCTGGAATGGGCTCGGGTTCCGGTTCCGGCTCTGGGGTCGGTTCGGGTGGGGGAGTTTCAAGAACAGGCGGATTGCTCTCTGTGTTCAAGGCTGGATCTTCAGGGAAAGTTTGAGGTTCAGGCGATCGCCCGACAAGGGCAAAGGTCAACCAAATTCCCGCACTGATGCCAATACCGCTAAACAAAACCGTGAGAATCGCCAAACGCCAACAGCCACCATTTTCTATTTCCTGGGGTTGGGCGGCGGTGGTGCTTGTCGGTAATGTGGTACGTCTTGCCACGGGGGGCGACCCCACAACCCGCGTGGCGGTGGTTTGATTGCCATTAACTACAGGAGCCGGAGCCGCCGCAGTGCCCACTGCATTCCGGAGAGCATTTAACATCGCCTGGGCCGTGGGAAAGCGATCGCGGGGATGGAATTTCACCGCTTTCGCAATGACTTGACCCAATGGCGTTTGCAGATAGGGAAAATCCTGCTGCCAAATCAATTCCCCCGTTTGGGGATCATTGGGGAACTGTTGGGGAGATTGGCCAGTGAGGAGAAAAATCGCCGTAAACCCAAGGCCATACAAATCACTGGAATAGACGGGACGCCCGGTGCCCTGTTCGGGGGCCATGTAGCCGGGGGTGCCGATCGCCACAGAGACGGGCTGGCTCAAGTCCAGGTGAATGGCGGTGGTCAGGGCTTCCTTGACGGCCCCAAAGTCAATTAAAACGGGTTTGCGATCGCTACTGCGCAGAATAATATTTTCTGGCTTAATATCCCGGTGAATGATGTATTGGTCATGAACCAGTTGGAGGACGGGCAACAAGTCCAGCAAAATTTGTTGTACCTGGAGCGGGCTTAGGCTGCCCTGCTGTTTAACGATGTCCTGGAGCGTCAGCCCATCGATCCATTCTTGCACCAAATAAAATCGTCCCTGCTCCTCAAAGTAGGCGTAGAGCTTGGGGATCTGGTTATGTTTTTCCCCCAGGCCTTCGAGGATGGCGGCTTCCCGTTGAAAGCGTCGCTGCATCTCCTGGACCGTTTGGGGGCTGGTGGCCTGTACCTTGAGGGATTTCAGCACACATTGCCGTTGGGAGGGCAGTTGTAGGTCTTTCACCAAAAAGGTATCCCCAAATCCACCCTGTCCGAGGGTCTTCACGATTTGGTAACGGCCATTGATCAAGGAAGATTGCATAGGGATTTGGTTACGAAAAGGCGTGAATTTTATTTTACATTCCCCGTTTCTGAGTTGGCGATCGCCGATTACCGTAGCAGCCACTACAATTGCAAGCAGTTTCTTTGCGCCCCCAAGCGGGCGTCCCTGCCATGACCCAGCCGCTCCATCCCCCATCAGAAAAACTCAACCTATCGACAAAAATTGCCTTTGGGGCAGGCGATATTGGGCCAGCTCTCACGGCAAATGTCTTGGTTTTCTTTCTGTTGTACTTTTTTACCCAAGTGGCGGGTTTACCACCGGGCCTGGCAGGGAGCATTTTGATGATCGGCAAAATTTCCGATGCCATCAATGATCCCATTGTGGGGGTTTTGAGCGATCGCACCCGTCATCCCTGGGGCCGACGCTTACCCTGGATGCTGGGAGGAATTGTTCCCTTTGTCTTTGTCTTTTTTGGGCAGTGGTTGGTTCCCCAATTGAGCGAAATTGATCAAGTGAATGATTGGTTTTTGTTTGGCTACTACATTGTGATGGGAATTTTATTTAATCTGGCCTACACAGCGGTCAATTTGCCCTATGCTGCCCTCACTCCAGAGTTAACCCAGGATTACCACGAACGCACAAGCTTGAACAGTTTTCGGTTTAGTTTTTCCATTGGCTCTAGTATTTTTTCGCTGATTGTGGCGCGGTTGATCTTTCAAGCTTATCCAGATGATCCCCTAAAGCAATACAGTCTCCTGGGTCTGGTTTGTTCAGTGTTTGCGGGCTTGGCGCTGTTGTGGTGTACGTTGCGGCTTCAAGAGAAGGGGCGATCGCCAATCCTAAACCCTCGGCAACGACAGCGATTGGGTCAAGGGTTATGGGGAATGGCTGGGGTGAGTGGCCTGGCTGGGTTGGGGTTGCTCCAGGGGCCAATTTTATGGCCATTTTTGTTTATTTCTGGGGCGCTATTGCTGGCGGTGGCGGGTTGGACATTCGTGCGCTCTGTGCCGGAACCCCATTTAACAGTACCTTTGGCTGAACAAACGGATCTTGCGGCCCCGATTCCCTTCCGGGAGCAACTGAAAATTGCCTTTAGTAACAAACCCTTTCTCTTCGTGATTGGAATCTATCTGGCCTCTTGGCTGGCGATTCAATTAACCGCTTCGATCTTGCCCTATTTTGTGATCAACTGGATGGGCTTGCCGGATGCGATGTTTCCCAATGTGGCTCTGGCGGTACAGGGAACAGCCCTGGTGCTTTTATTTGTGGCCAGCGCCCTCAGTCAACACTTAGGGAAAAAAACGGTGTATTTTGGGGGCGTTTTCCTGTGGATTATTGCCCAGGTAGGGTTATTTTTCCTACAACCGGGACAAATCGGTTTAATGTTTGCCTGTGCAATCTTGGCTGGCTGTGGGGTGTCCGTGAGCTATTTGATCCCCTGGTCGATGGTGCCCGATGTGATTGAACTAGATGAACTCACCACCGGACAACGGCGGGAAGGCGTTTTTTATGGCTTTATGGTGCTCCTCCAGAAAATAGGTCTGGCTATTAGCTTATTTCTGGTGGGTCAAGCCCTCGCCTGGGCCGGTTTCGTTGAATCTATTCCGGGTCAAGCGCCCCCCGTGCAACCTGATTCTGCCCTCCTAGCAATCCGCTTTGCGATCGCCCCCTTACCAACCATTACCCTCATTATTGGGCTGGTGCTGGCCTATTTTTATCCCATTACTCAGCAATACCACGAGGAAATTCGTCTCAAGCTTGCTGAACGACGAGTCGATCAAGCCTAGTCTAAATGCTAGTGTGAATAGATTTTCAAATCTCGCACTCTTTTCCATTAGACGAAGCCTCCGACAAAAGTCATTAACTCTGAAACTCAGATAGCAGATAATTAAAAACCTCGCCCGGAGGCGAGGCTCACAAAGAAAATGTGTGAAAAAACAAACGATTTTAGGTGAGATAAACCTGCTTAGAACGTGAAGGTGGTGCGGAGAGTACCAATGAGTGCATCTTCTTCACCATAGGCACCTTCGCCTGGATTACTTAGCCAAATTAAACCAGGAGTAATGGAAATCCCATCGTTAAGTTGATACTTGTAAAAACCTTCCACTTGAATCGGAGTCTCATCACCATCAAAGGCTACTTGTCCAGACCCATCAAGGTAAGGGGGGACACCCGCAAACAAACCAAGCACATTCCCTTCTTTACCAAGATCAGAGAAAGAGACACCTAAGCCATAGCTGTATACGTCAAGGTCACCACCACTAATAACATTGATATCGGAATACATGCCATAGGCGGCAATATCAATTTTGTCAGTGAGGGAGAACTTTCCTTGGACACCATAAGTATTTGCTTCGAGATCACCGACACTCAGTCCGTTAGCTGCAAATGTTCCATTTACGGCAGCACCACCACCAAAGTCGAAGATCGCGCCGCTGTCATGGTAACTGTTGACGTATGTTACGCCGAGCTCAGCACGCTCACCGAGGTTAAAAGCAATCTGTGCCAAAGCACCGTATTCACCGTTAAAAAGACCATCACCTTCGGCAGAAGAGCTGGCTTCATCAGCTAAGTAACCCAAGGAAATATCAACAGGGCCAAGAGGCATGTTGAAACCAAGACCAGAGCCGCCACCAATGGTATAGATGGGGCTAGACGCTGCAAGTTGAGTTAGAGAACCAGAAGCACCGGTAAAATCTTCTAAACCATTGGCGCCAAAAGTGGTACTTGTGTAATCACTGTGGAGACCACCAAAGGCTGCTAGATAAACGTTTGCTCTTCTGAGCGGGAAGTAGTATGCCAACCAGTCGATAACGACATCATTACCATCGGTGTCAAGATTGAAGGTTTGAAAACCCACACCACCACCGATTTCAGGCGTCAAGCTTGCCGAATTACCGGCTGTTAAACGGGTAATCAGAGTGTCTTTACCAGTGAAGCTGGTTTCGAGGGTTAACCGAACGCGATCACTGAAGGTTGTTGCTGTGTCATCTTCATCGACACCGCCATCAGACACCGTATCACCAAAGCTATCTTGGATGGCGAAAACAACTTCACCACTGAGCTTGGTCGTGGTAGAAAACTGGTGATCTTCGAGGAACTCAACACGGCCTTCGAGATCGTCAACACGAGCACCGAGGGTAGCGAGTTCCGCTTCAAATTCGTTGATCAAGCGACGGAGTGCAGCGAGATCTTCGGGGGTTACTTCAGAACCACCACTTTGAATCATCCGCTCGATTTGTTGTAAACAAGCGTTCAGACCAGCCGCAAATTCGTAACGACTGAGAGGACGACTGCCACGATAGGTGCCATCGGGGTAACCAACGATACAGTTGTAGTTTTCGACTAGGTTACGAAGCGCATCAAAAGCCCAGTCAGAGGGAGAAACATCGCTGAGTTGGAAAACGCTGTTTACCTGAGCAATGTCATCTTGACTGTAGGTGTTGATTTGATTAAGGAGTTCGCTGTTACTTGCTTGGGCTTGGGCGGTGCCAGCAGTGGCAACGGAGACGCCAACAGCAGCCGAAGCAATGGATAGAGACTTCCAGAGAGATAGAGATGTTTTCATTTTTTCCTCACACGATTAGGCTATTAAACTTGAGAAACTGTTTAATAACTGGTTGCGAGATCTTAGCTCATTTGTTTGAAATTTTCAGATCAGCGATTTCTCGGCAGAAAGCTAAATGTCTGGAACTTTTGACCGAAACTGAAGATAAGAGGAGTAGGGTCCTATCCACTCCAAAAAATTTACAGAGAGAAGATCGTCTTCCCTTTCCACTAAGCCTTCATCTCAAAAATACAAATCTGTAACGTACTTTCTTTGGAGAAAAGTCGTCTTAACCTGAATTAAAGTGAGCGCCCCCTTACCGACCCTTGCGCTTATCATTGGCTTAGGACTCGCCTACTTTTATCCCATCACCCAGCAGTACCACGAAGAAATTCGTCTCAAACTCGCTGAACGACGCGTTGATCAAGCCTAGTTGCAGTGGCGATCGCCCCACAAAGTGCATCGGTAAACAGGCGGCACAACTAAGACCGGGCAACACACAAGAATTCCCACTTAAAATCAAGAGCCATGACAACCACACTTTTTACCGCCCCCCGCACCCTCTTACAAATGATTGCCACTGGTGCAGTATTTGTGTCCGGATTCTCCGCCAATGCCCTTCCTACCACCGCATCCCCCTTAACCGTAAGCCCCGCCCAGGATGCAACTGATTTATTCTTTGCAGACTACACCTGGTGCGACGCAAAAATGCTGGGGGAATTCTGGGGAGAAGGCCCCGGTAATGCCAAGGTCAGTGCTGGCAAACTCCTCCAAGATGGTGACTATCAAACCGTTGAAAGCAAATTAACGGCGGCCCGGGACTATTACGGTGGCCAAGGTCTTTGCAACTATACCGACGAAGGCTTTAGCTATGAAGATATGGTTGTCGTTGCCGAATATTGGGATGTGTCCGTGACTGAAGCAAAAACAACCATCGCTGACAAATTGGAATGGGGCTTACCGGGTGTTGCCCATGACATCGTCGAGATGGCCTACGCCGAGCAATCCCATTATGATCCCACCGCGATTGTCGAAACCATTGCCTTTGAGAATTTGAATCGTGATGGCCACACTTTAGGTTATTTTGTCCAACGGGCCGATGGTCTATGGGTCGAGCTTACTGCTGCCGGGGAAGAAATTTTTTACTTCAATGAAATTGAGCGGGATCCGTTGGTGGTAACCCTCTTCGACGCTTCACGCAATATGGAAATTCATTTGGACTATCATTTCAATCAAATTCAATATCGCTATTCTTCCGATCCGGGTGCGCCCCAGCCCCTCTATGCGATGGGTTTCTAAACGGTAATCGTCTTGGGGGATGAGGCATCATCTCCCGCATTTTTTTTGATAAACATCGACGACAACAGACAAGGGCCGAGGCGCAAAAACTGTGATTACTCTAGATTGGAAAATTGGCTTTGAAATTGAGTTACTGGCACCGTCAGGAAGCAGTCGTCAGGATCTAGCAGCGGCGATCGCCACTGCCCAGGGGGGGCAAGTCCATCGTTTTTTTCACCCCCAATCGGAACCCAGCAAAGTACCGGGTAAACCAGTCTTCCACAATTTAACCCTCGGCTTTGAGATCCGAGATCCCCAGCAACGGATGATCGCCCAATGTGTCGATGATCTAACGTTACAAAAAGACTTGAATCGCCAGGCCAAACCCCAGGCAGGTTGGTATCGCATTGTCAGTGATGACGAGCGTCTGCTGCGTTTGATTGCCCGTCAGACCGAGGCTAAAGCCCCTTTAGAAACCGTGATGGAACCTATCGGCGATTTGTTTGGCACGGTACCAGAACCGGGGCCAGGGGGGATGCGGCGGGTGAATGATCAAAGCGGGGCATCCGTGGCGATCGCCGCCCCACTACCCGGAGAACGAGAACGCCCCTGTGAACTAATTACAGCGCCCCTGGAGACAGACCACGAGCATCAATTAGAAACCCTATTATCCTTAGCGCGGCACCTAAAATTTACGGCTCCCGTTGAAGGCGCAACTCACCTTCATTTTGAGGCGACGCCCCTCCAGTCAGCCCCGGCGATCGCCAATTTAGTGAATCTGTTGTGGCGCTATGGGGATATTCTCAAAACTCTGATGGGCACGAATCCCCATTGTCGTCGCCTCGGCCCCTGGCCCGAAACCCTTTTCACCATCGTGAACCAGCCGGAATTTCGACAACTTCCCTGGCCCGCCGTCCAGCAGCAACTTCATTGCCTCAAGCTGACAAAATATTGTGATTTTAATTTGGTGAACTGCATCAATGCCCTACCCCACAAAAACACGATTGAGGTGCGGATTCTCCCCGTTTGGCTAGAGACAACGCCAATTCTTCAGGCCGCTTCTTTATTTACCGCCGTTTTACATTTGGCTGCTCAGGGAGAGGCGATCGCCCCAGGCCCCCCAGAAAAATATACCCGTGCGAATGTCCAAGCTCTTTTGCAACAACTGCAATTGGATACAGAGCAAGTTGATCTTTGGTTGCAACGGGTGCCCCAAACCAAGGCCCGGAAAAAAGGTTTTCAGTAATTTCAACGATGGAACCCTTAGATTAAGCGCTATCGCTAGGACGACAAAGGCTGACCGCACTGGGTACAAAAGCGATCGCCTGCGGTAATGGCTTGACCACATTGGCCGCAAAACCGTTTTGGCTTATTATTTGCTGTCGAATTTGCTGCTGGCGTCGGTTGCTGCTGGGCCGGTTGATTGAGATCATCGATCCGCATCTCCATATTGCCCAGGCGCATTTCCATCGGCTTCATTTTCATTTCCATATTGCCCATTTTGAGTGGGGGCAGGGGTTCTAAAGGTGACATTGGCTCCGGAGATTTCGCCGCCGTTTGCTCTAAAGGCAGCGATTGGGCACCCTGTAAATTGAGGGGTTGTTCACAAAGGGCGATCGCCTGGCCTTGTACAGTAATTTGCGTTGTTTTTGTCGCGCTAAAAACCGTGATCACCGTGATCCCGCCCGCTTGCATCACCGTTGGTTGTGCCGTCCAGGTGCCCGTTAGGTAACGGTTTGTACTTTGTTGTTGTTGTCCGGGGCCACTTTGGCTGAGGGTAATAACGGTATGGGAGCCTTGGTTCGCCAAATCAAGCCGTTGCCCAGAACCGAGATAACAAACGTAATTCATGGGGAAACTCCAACAATAATTTGCAAAAATAATGCTCGCGCAGCTTGGAAGATATGCGATGATTAATGTGACAGCAACTGGCTTTTTGTCGTCCATATCCTGACAGGTTACGCTCAGCCAACCCAAAATTTTTTCTGTGAATCCCATCAGGTCAAACGAGGTCATCAAGATTGACGTATTGTTTAGGAATCTTAGTTCGCCAGGGTTTTATTCTCGCCGCCGATTCACGCACCAATGCGGGGGTTGATTACGTTTCATCCTATCAAAAGTTATTTGATTTTTCCTGCCCAGGGGAACGGGTGCTTATTCTCTGTACTTCGGGCAATCTATCCATTACCCAAGCCATCACCTATCAACTAGAACAGGAGATTCGCAGTGGTACGCCCCACAATCTCCATACGATTCCTAGTCTTTATGATGCTGCCCGCTACATTGGCAAAAAGACTCGCCAACTGCAACAGGAAGATCGACCTTGGCTCGAAAAGGATCACATTGATTTCCAGTGTAATTTTCTCCTCGCTGGGCAAATTGCCGGGGCACCACCGGAGCTTTTTCTCATCTACAGCCAGGGAAATTGTATTCGCGCGACCCCAGAGACCCCTTATCTACAGATTGGCGAAACGAAGTATGGCAAACCGATCTTGGATCGTACCCTTTCCTATGAGTCTTCTTTAGATGCGATCGCCAAATCAGCCCTCCTCTCCATCGACTCCACAATGCGTTCTAACCTGTCTGTGGGGCCTCCCATCGATATGATTTCCTATGCGGTCAATAGCCTCAAAATCCAGCACCGTTTGCGGTTAGAAGCCCGCGACCCCTACTTACTCAAAATTCGTCGCTATTGGGAAAACGCCCTCAAACAAGCCTCTGAAGCAATGCCAGGGGTGGAATGGAACCGGGACTTTAATCAGCAGGATCAAGATCCCGCAAGCAATGGCACAGATTTTCTTGAGTGACGCAATCGGGAGTATTGTTTGTCATCCCTAATCACGATACAGACGCTAATTCTTTCGTCTGGCCATGCAAACTAGAGACACGTTCAAGATTGCCTTCGATCACGTCACAAAGATCGTCTAGGGGCAGATCATTAACATCAAAACCAAAGGGATTTTCTAGCTCCCGGGCGACTTCTTCAACGCCTAGTAACAGGAAGCTAACCACGGCCACAATCGGAATTGCCCACCAGGTCATCTCAGGCACCAGACGGAACGGTAAACCAAAACAATAAATTAAAATCAAGCGCTTTAAATAGACACGATAGGTAATCGGAATTGGGGTGGTTAAAATTCTTTCGCAACCACTCACACTATCCGTGAGATTATTCAGCATACCGGTGGTCATATTTAGCTGCGCATCCCCAAAATTTTTCAGCTTGAGTTGCTGATGTAGATAGGTACGTAACCAAAATTGAATATCAAGGGGGCGATTTTTCGAGTCTTTCAGTTGCGTGACCTGCTCCGGCTCGACCAATGCTTCTAGTCTGTCGTTTACTTGGTCTCCCCGTAGGTGCAACTTGGTGGCGATCGCAAAAGCAAGCAGTAGATTTAAAGCCTGTTTTTTGCCCTGTATTTCTTTTTCTGTTGAGGTCGTAATCCCAATCAAAATTTCCTGGGCAAGATTACGGATATTCACAACGATCCCCCCCCATGCTTTTCGCCCTTCCCAAAAACGCTCGTAGGATGTGTTGGTGCGAAAAACGATGAGCAAACCCAGAATCAGATTGTAAATAACATTTGTGGTCAAATCTCCCAGTTTCTCAAGATAGATAGGCAAACCCTGGAGGTAGATAAATGTCAATACCGCAGTCAAAATACAGAAAAAAAGGATGCGCGGCAAAATCATAGACAAGACAGCCCCCTTGACCTGAAAGATAGTACTGAGCCAATCGGGTTTATCCAGTTTGTCAGAGGTAATCATCGGTATCTAAAGTAATTTTTTGTGTGAGTCAACAAATTAAATATTCAGTTTTCAAATCAGCTTTCTAAGTATCATCTCCTGCAGGTAATTGGCTGGGCAAATAATCATTGTATTTATCCTGATTGTAATAATATAAAGTGCGAATAGGATAGGGGATATTAATATCAGCTGCGTCGAATACTTCTTTGATCTTAATAATTGCCAGGGTTTGGACGCGACGAACTTCTTTCTGTTTAGGCGTTGTCCAATAGCGGACAATAAAGTCAATGGAACTATCGCCAAAACTGACGAGATCAATTTCGGGGGCAGGCTGTGCTAAAACGCCATCCAAATCACAAATCGTTTGCTGTAATAGATCCTTGGCCATTGGCAGGGGCGTATTGTAATCTACCCCCACACCGAGATCAGTGCGCCGATTAGGATAAGCTGTTTTCACCATTACCGCATCAGTAAACACGCTGGCATTTGGTAGCAAGACTTTTTCCCCCTGATAGGTGCGAATGCTCGTTGTGCGGATACTGATATCTTCAATAATACCTTGGTAGTCACTGACTGCAATTTCATCACCGATGCGAAAAGGCTCCTCAACCAGTAGGATAATCCCCGCAAAAAAGTTTTTGACGATATCCTGAAACGCAAAACCAATGGCGATTGAACCCACCCCTAAAGTGGCAACAATATCCCCTAAACTCAGGCCAGGAAAAGCGACTACACAGGCAAATAAAACACCTAAAACCCACGTCCCCACATAAACGCCTTTGTCAGCCAGAATTTGTAGTGAATGATTTTTGATGGTTTTGGCGGTAACTTCTTTGGTTATTTTCTGGAAAATTTCCGAGCAATACCTTGTTAAAAATAGAATAATGATTCCAGTTAGCAAGCCGGGAATTCGTTGAATACCGATACTTAAAATGGCTTGTAGACTGTTAATGATGGTTTCTGTAATTTGGCTCATAAAATGTGTGGCTTCAGTTTGTAGTGAAACTCAATATAATTAGGAGAATAATTCAACAAAAATTTTAGGATTGGCAACAATGCCATCAGTACTGAGAGAAAATAAAAAGTATTCTGCTCAAGTTAACTGAACCGATTTCATGGTGAAAGCTTTCCGTAAAGCTGTCAAGTTAACGGGGTTTGGCATATAGAAATGATTCGCTAATGCCATCCTCTGGCTTAACTGATGATAGACCCTAGAGAATTATTGCGATTGTGATTGTGTTTGGGAAAAAAGCGCATCATCAACCAGACGAATATCGCAAACCAAGCTCGTCTGGGGTCTCCCCAAGGGACTCTGGATATCTCCCGATACAGGGGCCGCCCGTCGGGGATCTCCCGTTGCCGCAACGGCGATATGACCGTCTGTGACCGCTAAACCCAAGGTGGGATCAAAGCCACGCCAGCCACCTCCCGGCATATACACTTCTCCCCAGGCATGGAGTTCATGTTGGGTTGTGGTTTCATCGCCCCGTTGGTAGCCACTGACAAACCGTGCCGCTAGACCAGCGACTCGACAGGCCTCAACCCATAACAAGGCAAAATCACGGCAGGTACCTGTCCGCTGGCTAAGGGTGATCCCAGGAAGTTGGGGTGCCCCTTCAAGGCGATGGATATAGCGGCAATCTTCATAGATGCGCTGGGTCAGTTGGCTCACAAAGAGGCCGGCATTTCCTTCTACTTGGTGCAAGAGATCCTGGGCTAACTCCACGACGCGGGGATGGGGAGTGGTGAGTTGTCGGTAGGGATAAAGTCTGAGGGCGAGGGAACTGGGGTAGTCCCAGGGACAGGCGATCGCCCAGGGAGCCGCAAGATAATCAAAGGGATTCTGACAGACGACTTCCACCTCTGCCGTTGTGACGAACTTTAGGGACTGTACAGGTTGCGGATCAAACCAGAAACGATCCGCCACGTTGCCATCTGGATCCAGGAGGCGGGTGTGCTGCTGGGGTAGCGGGTCAACCTCTAAGTGAAACTGCTGGAGCCGTTGCTGGCCATCGGTGCGTGGACATAATTTGACACAATGGCTGCCCAGTTCTACGGGATGACTATAGGTGTAGAGGGTCGAATGGGTAATCTGATAGCGCACAACACGAGCCAAAAAAGTAAACAGTCAATTCAAACTCATTCAAACTAAACCGCCAGGGGGACAGCGATGAAATCTTCATAAATATCCTGACCAACGCGATTCAATTTACTCTGAAGATCGTCAAGGAATTCATGGAGGCCCTGGTCGAAAATTTCATCCATCGTCATGTAGTCCAACGCAGAACAGAGGCGACCAAGGGAGCGCTCACTAGAGCAACTCCAGCTCCCAACGGGAGTCCCGGCAATGCAATGGAGAGATTTTTGGGCTTCGAGCAACGAAAAACAAATCGACCGGGGGAACTGCGTATCCAAGATCAAAAAGGCGGCCACATTCTCTGGGGTAATCCGATGTTGGCGTTTGCGGTACATCTCGTAGGCACTGGCAGATTTGAGTAGGGCAATCCACTGCAAATTATCCAAAGGACTCCCCACATCCTGCAAGGAAGGCAAGAGGATAAAGTATTTCACATCAAGGATTCGCGCTGTTTTATCTGCCCGCTCCAGGAGACGCCCCAACTGGCCAAAGTGCCAGCCTTCATTGTGGGACATTGTCGCTTCCATAATGCCCGCGAATAGATGACTCCCCATGCGAATGGCGGGATAAAATTGATAACGCTCTTCTAGGGTCATGGGCTGACTCGCGGCCCGTTGTACTGTGTGATAAAGCTCGTTGAGCTGTTCCCACATTTCAGAAGAAATATTGGCCCGGACAGCATGGGCATTTTCCCGCGCCCGTTTGAGACAGGACACAATTGAACTGGGGTAGTTCTGATCAAAGGTTAAAAATTGCAGGACATTTTCGCTGGTGGCTTCGCCATAGGACTCGCGGAATAGAGCAGAATCTCCTGTGGTGGTGATCAGGGCTTGCCAATAGTTGGTGGTGGTTGTCGTATCCAACAAGAGGGTTAAATTGACCTCCACAAAGCGAGCGACATTTTCGGCCCGTTCGACGTAACGATTGAGCCAATAAATAGAATCAGCAACACGACTCAACATGGTGGATCTTTACTCCTCGAATTTGCTTAGGGATAGGGTGTAGTAGGGAGTTTGCAGTTTGGCGTAATTTTTTTAGGCGGCCTTGGTATTAATCACCCAGGTATCTTTGCTGCCGCCCCCTTGGGATGAGTTGACGACTAGGGAGCCTTGTTTGAGGGCGACACGGGTCAGGCCACCGGGGTTAACATAGGTGCGATCGCCACCGTTGAGGATAAAGGGCCGCAGATCCACGTGACAGCCGACAAATGCGCCATCAATTAGGGTCGGGACTCGCGATAAACATAATGTGGGTTGGGCGATATATTTTCTGGGGTTAGCTTTGATATAGCCCTTAAATTGTTCCCGTTCGGTGGGGCTGGCATGGGGGCCGACCAACATCCCATAGCCCCCGGAGGCATCGGTGGCCTTCACCACAAGCTCGTCTAAATGGTTCAACACATGGGATTGCTGCTGGGGATCTTCACAAAAATAAGTCTCAACATTGGGCAAAATTTGGTCTTCGCCGAGGTAGTAGCGGATCATCTGGGGAACGTAGCCGTAAACCATTTTGTCATCGGCGATTCCTGTCCCTGGGGCGTTGGCGATCGCCACCCGTCCTTGACGGTAGACTTCCATCAGGCCCGGCACCCCAAGCACTGAATCCGAGCGGAAAACGAACGGATCTAAAAAGTCATCGTCAATGCGTCGATAAATCACATCAATCCGTTGTAATCCCTTAGTGGTACGCATCTGTAAATAGCCATCCACCACGACCAAATCTCGCCCTTCGACCAACTCACACCCCATTTGCTGGGCGAGGTAAGAATGTTCAAAATAGGCGGAGTTGTAAATGCCCGGTGTCAGCACCACAACGCAGGGATCGGCAATGTGATCGGGGGCCAAATTCATTAACAGATTCAGCAGTTGCCCCGGATAGTCATCGACGGGTTGAATCTTTAGGGTATTAAAAAAGCTCGGAAAAAGACTTTTCATTACCCGACGATTTTCGAGAACGTAGGAAACCCCGGACGGACAGCGGAGGTTATCTTCGAGGACGTACCATTGACCTTGGCGATCGCGCACCAAATCAGTACCCGTAATGTGACACCATTTGCCCTTGGGGGGTTTGAGGCCAATGCAGGGTTTCAAGTAGCCCGACGCTGATTCCACCACATGGCGCGGAATCACTTGATCCTTGATAATGCGCTGTTCATTGTAAATATCGTCGAGGAAATGATTTAACGCTTCAATGCGCTGTTGTAAGCCTTTTTCGAGCCAATCCCACTCCGTCTGAGCAATAATCCGGGGAATCACATCAAAGGGAAAAATCCGCTCCGTCCCCTGGTTATCGCTGTAAACATTGAAGGTCACACCCAACTTAAACAGCATATTTTGCGCCGATTTCTGTTGTTGCTCCAGGGTACTGAGGGGGAACTTGCCAATATGCTGAATCAACGCCGCTGCGGCTGGTCGTGGTATCCCCTGCTCCGCAAAAAGCTCATCATAAAAATCTCCGGGGTTGTAACCTTCTAGACTATTTACCATGCCATTACCCTCGAACCTGCTGTGAAGTGGGGCCAAAGATCAAGCTACAGTTCAGGCGATCGCCAAACAGACCACTGCCTTCTGTGCTTCAATCGTCCCAGCTAGCTAGATGTATCAAGCATTGAGCGACTGAAGCTGTAACAAGTCATACAGCTACCAAAGACTTCACAAAAATCAAGCTTCCCAAAAGACACCCTTCTCGCTCGCTTAAACCCTAGTGGAATCTCCTCTGAAGCCAAAACTTTGACCCCTGCAACAAAAAAAGCCGAGGCTAAACCTCGACTTGCTAGTGTTTATTTTTTGCGATCGCCCGACGATTGACCGGAGACAATGCAGACCTTGATCGAAATTCTGGATTATTTGACGATGACCGATTTTAGATCAGCCACCCATGGTTGCTTGGGCAAGGCCGATAAAAAGTGGTATGCCGATGGCGATCGCCACAGGAGTACCGATGGCCGTAGACGAACCGATGTAAGCAGAAGGATTAGCAGACGGAATCCCAGCCCGTAAAGTAGGTGGCCCGGAGATGTCCGAACTAGACGCCGCAATAATCGCTAAGAGGGCAACACCACCAGGACTGAACCCCGTAGCATAGTGGGCGATCATGCCGAGACCAAAGGCAATAAACCCATGGAGTAGCGGCGCAAAAAACGCATAGACAGCGTACCATTGAGCAACTTTGCGCAGCTCCCCAAGCCTAGACCAAGCTTCCATCCCCATCACCAGCATCAAAATCGAAAGGAAGCCACGGAAGAGGGGCTCATAGAAACTTTCAAAGACACTTTCTGGCCGAGTCAACAAACCGAGAGCAAGACCGAGCAACAATGCTGATAGGGCAGAACCCTGGAGACTTTCCTTAACAATGGGCCAAATTTCAACCCGATTAGTAGCCTTACCACGCTTTTGACCCAGATATTCCTGCCTCGTGGTGGGATAAACGGGTTCACCAGAATATTCACCAGCGGCAACGGGTTGTTTGCTGAAATCATCGGCTTCAACCTCGCGCTGCTTGCTCTTATAAAGACTGGCTACAACAATCGCTGTCACCAGGGCGGGAATATCCATAAAAGGATAAAGTGCCGCTGCCCAAGGTTCGTAGAAAACACCTTGCCCTTCCATAACCGTGATTCCAGCAGCAAGGGTCGAACCACTCACTGCCCCAAACAAGCCGGCAGTTGCCACTGCATCTACGGTCCTAATACCTGGCAGTTTCGCTAAGGTAAAACGCCCAATAAAAACGATCAGAATGCCCATGAGTACAGCAAATAACGCAGGCAAGAGCATCTCCGTGATATTGGCATTACGAATCGCAATACCGCCGCTCAAACCGACTTTGATGAGCAGCATAAAAACGATGAACTTATACACTGCATCGGGGATTGTAAGTCGGCTACCGAAGGCAGCAATGACAATACCGCCAATTAAAAAGCCGAGCGTTGGGGACTGCAACTGCGACCCAAATTTCGTCAAAAAATCGGACAAAAAATCCACGAATACCTCCTTCCGCTTCCTCCCATGAAGAGCGGTAATTGTGAGCTTTGAATAGGTAAGGCTGCAGGGCTTTACACCTACAGCGCGGGTACGATGCGAAAATCTGTTATTGGGCTTTTATAGATTTGGCTCTATCAATACCCAAATTTCTATGTGCTTAAGTCTATCCTGAAAATCTCAATTTTTAGCATCAATTTGATACGCAATGTCAAATTTGATTCATAAGTTTTTCTTTTCTATTGTCTTCATTGCTCCTAGTTAAGGTGAATGGTGTTTAAGTAAATGGCGATCGCCTATTGTTCGTGCAACCAAACAATCCCTTGATTTACTTCTCGCTGTATCGAGTGCCTCCAAGGGGAGAATTCAGTCCACTTGCAAAGCAGGAGACTGTTCAGGTGCAGGACTTTCTAAAGGGGGACTGTAAGGGGCAATGTTCACCCAGATAACAGAAAGCAGTAAACCAACCCCACAACCGATCAAAAACATCCAACCGTGGGAAGGCTCTAAAACGCAAAGTAAGCGGCGGTCACTACCATACACTTGCACTACCCATCCCTCATCTGCATTTAAGGTGGGTTGCGATGGTCTCGCGTCAAATTTTTTCATTGCTTTTTACTCCATGCTGTTTGTATGTATTTCCGAACAGTCACGTGCCCGTTTAAAACAGAGAACGTAGCCAACAACCGCCAATGCAATATCCATGGCGACTTCAAGTTAAATTTTTTAAATAGTTGAGTAAGCCCAATCCATAGAAATAAGCCTATGGATTGAGTGAATGCCATGTTTTTTAGTCTATACAATGCCGGGTCAACAAGTGCCCTTTTTTGTCAAAAATCGCCTTAAACTTGCTGAATCTTTTGATAACCTAAGCTTATGAATTGAGTCTAAATCCCTGGATCTGTGTTTGTGAATTGGGTCAAATTACAAAGCCAACATCCGTTAGAAAAATATCTGCTGTGATGCGGGTGATTCTCAAAGGCTGGCTTGTCGTTAGACGATGAATTAGGATTTGATGGGTTCCATTGCAAACAGCGTTAAAACCAATGATTAAAAGGCGATCGCGGCACTAAAGGGATAAGCGTTTTTTATAAAATGCTTCGATTAATCTAAATCAATCCCTTCCAATAGAGGGTCTCCTTTGGCATAGACTTAAAGGTATGGTTTAAGACAAAACCATAGAGTCTTGTCTTTGATTGTCGCAACCCATATTTTTAATAGAAAAGCGACAATTTTTTTCGACTCGCCATACATCACGCGTCAAGAGGAACCCCCCATGACTCAGCAAGCCATTAAGCTCGTCATCGTTACGGAAAAATTATTACTCAAAAAAATCGCCAAAATTATCGATGGTGTTGGAGCAACCGGTTACACGGTGGTGCCTGCCGGCGGTAAAGGGAGCCGCAACGTGCGCTCATCGGGACAACCCAACGTCTCTGACACTTCCTCGAATGTAAAAATTGAGGTATTGACCGCTAGTCGAGAGATGGCTCTAAAGATTTCGGATGAGGTTGCCGCCCAGTTTTTCGATGACTATTCAGGGATCACTTACATCTGCGACGCGGAGGTACTGTACGCGCACAAATTTTAGGCTAACTTCCCTAGTGCTGAATATTGCAGAAAACCCTGTCAGTCACAGCTAATCGTTCCCTCATCAAACGTCATCACCACAGTCAAGCCCTCTACAGCGACGGACAGCAGCAGTGCTCCACACAACCGTAGGGGGTTTTTTAATGTCCAGGATCAAGTGTGGTGTTTCTTCTTTGATTTTCTTGATCTCATCAGTGTTACGGACATCAAATTTTCTGAGATCATCTTGGGCGAGGAAAGATAATCTAATCGGTAAGTTCGACTACCCTTAAGGGTAAAATAGGGTCAAAAGTCTTTATTTCACGAGCCGCATCTCTAAAATTTTCGTTTTTTCTAGTGCCGTGCCCCATCCGCAAACCCTTGTTAATCCGTGATTATTCTGACCTTACTTCATCCCATCCAAGCTACTCCGATGCAAAATTGGTCTTTTGAGACCGAAACCACGATCAGTATTGGCCGTTCAACTGATAATGATGTGGTTCTCTACAGTGCAGTTGTTTCTCGCCACCATGTTGAACTGCGATTGGAGGGGGAAGAGTGGTCAATTGTTAATCTCGGCACCAACGGTACTTATATAGAGGATCAACGGGTCGAGCAATGTGTGGCTAAGGATGGTTTGATTTTCCGTTTGGCAACCTCTGGGCCAAAAATTCTTGTGCGCATCCAAGGGAAACAACTCAGTGAAGGGGAAGCGGCAAGCAAGGAACAACGCTTGAAAAAGTCCTCTAACCCAGATCCGTCCCGGGAAACCTTCGCGCAATTCTAATGCGTAATCTTAAATTTATTCGATAATATTTGCAGCCGTCGATCCGTCCGGATTCGCTGGCTTGCTGAGGGTGGCGATCGCCGTTTTGGTGAGCTGTTTTAGGGCTTCTAAATCAAGGTCAATTCGGGGAGTATCTGTACTTAACCACAGCAGATATTCCACATTTCCGGCGGGGCCAGTGATCGGCGAATAGGTCAGCCCTTGGGGGTGCCAACCGAGTTTTTGGGCGGCTTCTAGTACCGAAAAGATCGCTTGGGCCTGGGCCTGGGGATCGCGAACAACGCCATTTTTTCCTACCTGGGCGCGTCCCACTTCAAACTGAGGCTTGACCAACAGGATCACTTCCTTCGGCTCATCCAGAAGACTCCAGAGGGTAGGCAAAACCTTCGTCAAGGAAATAAAAGATAAGTCCATCACCCCTAGGGTCGGCTTTTTTGTGCCTTCTGGGTAGAGATCGCCTGGGATCAGATGGCGAAAATTGGTGCGCTCCCGGAGGATCAGCCGTGGATCTTGGCGGATCTTCCAGGCGACTTGGCCATAGCCCACATCAATGCCATAAACCTGTTGGGCACCGGCTTGTAAGAGGCAGTCGGTAAAGCCACCGGTGGAAATTCCTCCATCTAAACAAATGCGATCTTTAACTGTGATTTGAAAGTGGGCGATCGCCTTCGCTAGTTTTTCGCCTCCCCGGGACACAAAGGGCGGTTTCGCCTGGACTTCAATGTCCACATCCGCAGGAACCAAAGTGCCTGGTTTATCCACAATCTGCTGTTTTACTTTGACTTCTCCGGCCCGGATTACCCGTTGGGCCTGTTGCCGAGACTCGCACAGTTTACGCTCCACCAACAGGAGGTCTAATCGTTGTTTGGCCAAAGTTTTTCTTCCCCAATGCCACCGCTGCTGTTTTAGTCTACTGGGTGTCTGGTGCTTTCGGGAATGATTGGGCCAGGGCGACCGGAAACCGTCGAACTCGATACAATACAAAAATTGTCCAGTTTAGCTTTCAAGAAAATCACGAAATCATTATGGCGATCGCAGTGGATTTTGGGACGAGCAATACCCTAGTGACCCGGTGGAATGCCGCCAAAGGAGCCCCAGAAATTCTCCCACTCCAGGGTCTTTCCCAACGCATTTCCCCGAATCCACCGCTGATCCCCAGCCTTTTGTACATCGAAAATGCCGCCGACCAAAAAGTCGTTATCGGTCAAGCCATTGGCGATCGCGGTTTAGATCGCGCCCCCGATCCCCGCTATTTCTGCAACTTTAAACGGGGCATTGGCACCGCAATCCAAGGTTTTTTACCGGAACTAGATGGCGAAAAAATCACCTTCGAGAAGATGGGGGAATATTTCCTCAACGGCATTTTTGCCCAACTCAAGGCCCAGGGTGAACCCCTCGATAGCCTCGTTTTAACCGTGCCAGTCGATAGTTTTGAAGCCTACCGGAGTTGGCTGAGTCGGCTTTGTGAGCAGTTGCCAGAACTTGAAAAAATTCAGCTTTTGGACGAACCCACCGCCGCCGCCTTGGGTTATGGGGCCTTGGCCGAAGATTTAAAAAGAGTTCTCGTGGTGGATTTTGGGGGGGGCACCGTGGATTTTTCCCTTGTGGATCTCAACCTGGCCCAGGGCCAAAGTAAACCGACGGGCTTTATTTTGAAGTGGGGCCGCAAATCCTTTGCCGAAAGCAAAACCCAAAAGGTCAAAACCGCAAAAGTGCTGGCGAAAGCAGGTAAAAATCTCGGTGGTTCCGATTTAGATAATTGGCTTTTTGAACATTTCCAGACCCAACAAAATTTGCCCCAGGATGCCCTGAGTTTACGCTTAGTTGAACGCCTGAAAATTGCCTTGTCCCAAAAGACGAAGGCAACGGAGATTTATTACAACGACCAAACCTTTGAGAGCTATGAGTTAAGCCTGGGTCGGTCGGCCTTTGAGGAGATTTTAGAAAATCAAGGCTTCCTTGCCCAACTCGATGATTTGCTGGCCCAGGTCTTACAACAAGCCCGCCGTAACGGTGTCGGCAAAGAGGACATCGAAGCGGTGCTTTTAGTCGGAGGCACGAGCCAAATTCCCCTAGTGCAAAACTGGTTAGAGGGTTATTTCCCCCCGGAAAAAATCAAACGGGATAATCCCTTTGGGGCGATCGCCTGTGGGGCGTTGCAGTTGGCCCAGGGATTTGAACTCAAAGATTTTCTCTACCACAGCTACGGCATCCGCTACTGGAATCGCCGCCATAACCGCCACGATTGGCAACCGATTATTAACCAAGGCCAGCCCTACCCGATGACGGAACCGCTGGAAATCACCCTAGGGGCATCGATGGATCAACAGCCCAGCATTGAACTAATCGTTGGCGAACTGGGGGAGCAAAGTAGCGGCACGGAGGTTTATTTTGATGGCGATCGCCTCGTGACCCAACAACTAGGAGCCAACCAAACCAACGTTAAACCCCTCAATGACCGGGATGGGGCGCGCACCATTGCCAAACTGGATCCCGTGGGCTATCCCGGCACCGACCGCATTAAGTTGCAATTCCTCGTCGATGGCGATCGCACCTTGCGGGTCACCGTCGAGGATCTACTGCGCAATGTCACCCTCATTGAAAACCAAAAAGTTGCCGAGTTGAGTTAGCTGCCCATCCCCAGGACAGCCCTGCTAAAATCCATAGAAGCCCTTCAATCTCACAAAATCGATGAAAAATCCCCAACTCAAGAAGATGCGTCTCCTGGTCTCGAAATTATACCGACGCAGTTGGACTTTGTTTTTTGTCGGTTTAGTGACGGTACAACTGCTCCCCAGTCCGGCGATCGCCCTCACCCCCAAAGATTACAGTGAGCTAGAATTTCCTCCCCTACCCGAAATCACCCTCCCCGATTACGAACGCTACGAACTAGAAAACGGGATGGTGGTCTATCTCATGGAAGATCACACGCTGCCCTTGGTGGGGGGATCTATGGTCATTCGCACTGGCTCCCGCCTGGAACCCGCCGACAAAGTGGGCCTCGGCAGTATTACGGGCACTGTGATGCGCAGTGGGGGCACCCTCAAACATCCCGCTGACACCTTAAATAACATCCTTGAACAACGGGCCGCCAGCATTGAGACCAGCATCGGGGAAGCTTCTGGCAGTGCTTCTTTTAGTGCCCTCAAGGAAGATTTTGCACTCGTCTTTGATCTGTTTGCCGAAGTGCTCCAGCAACCTGCTTTCCCCCAGGACAAACTCGATCTCGCGAAACGACAAACCGCCGGAGGTATTGCCCGCCGTAACGATGAACCCGATGCGATCGCCGCCCGGGAATTTGACAAACTGATTTACGGTGCCGATAGTCCCTACGCCCGCACCGTCGAATATGCCACCCTCGATAACATTGACCGGGTCGATTTATTTAACTTCTACCGCAGCTATATCCGCCCTGACCAAATGATCCTCGGCATTGTCGGTGACATCGACGTAGAAGCCACCAAAGCAAAAATTGCCGCTAAATTCGGCCCCTGGCGTAACCCCAGTCCCAGTCCTGACCTTGCTCCACCCGCTGTCACCCAACCCGCCCAAAGTGGCGCTTTCCTCGTTGATCAATCCCAACTGACCCAAAGCAGCATTTTGATCGGCCACCAGGGGGGACAATTGAGTAACCCTGATTATCCAGAACTCTCTGTGATGAATGGTGTGATTAATGGCTTTGGGGGGCGGCTTTTTAACGAAATTCGCTCCCGCCAGGGCCTCGCCTATTCTGTATATGGCGTGTGGAGTCCCCGTTATGACTACGACGGTCAATTTATCGCCGGGGGATCGACCCGTACCGAGGCGACGGTGCCCTTTATCACGGCCATGAAAGGGGAAATCAAGCGACTACAAACGGAACTGATTACCCCCGCCGAACTCGCCTATGCCAAGGATTCGATTCTGAATTCCTTTGTCTTTAATTTTGAAGATCCAGGTCAAACCCTGTCTCGCCTCATGCGCTACGAGTACTATGGCTACCCGGAAGATTTTATTTTCCAGTACCAACGGGAAGTGGAAGCAACCACCATTGAAGATGTGCAACGGGTGGCCCAAACCTACCTCAAACCGGAACAACTAACGGTGTTGGTGGTGGGCAATGCCGCCGCCATGGGTCCTCCCCTAAGCAGTCTGTTTGAGACGATTAAACCTGTTGACATCACCATCCCTGAGTAGGTGGCGTTGTGGTGCAACTGGTTGAAGAGCGGTCGATACAATTTCAGGTAGATGGGGGCTTCTACCGGGCCCACAGCCGCATTGTGCGAGATTTAGGGGTATTAGCGGCGGCAGTCTATCGGCAAAATCAAGGGCAATTGCGGGTTCTAGATGGCCTATCAGCGACGGGGGTGCGATCGCTCCGATACTACCAAGAAGCCCAAGCCGATTGGGTCTGGGCCAATGAAGGAAACCCAGATCTCCTGGAGACATTGACCACGAATTTGCGGCGAATTCCCGCGGCCCAACGGTGCATTAGTGTGCTTTCCCTGCGGCAGCTTTGCTTGGAACGGTCTTTAATGGGCGATCGCTATGATCTGGTTGATTTTGATGCCTTTGGCTCTGGGTCAGCCTTCGTCCAGGATGCCCTCACCGTGACGACCCTGGGCGGATTGATGTATCTGACTAGCACCGATGGTCGAACCTACAGTGGTCGAGAACCGCAACGGGCCTTACGGCAATATGGGGCCTATGGGCGATCGCATCCTGCCGTCCAGGAACAGGGCCTACGGCTCTTGCTAGGGAGCCTCGCGCAACAGGCAGCCCAGCGAAATTTCGGGATTGAGCCAATTTTTTCGTTATTTTGGGGGGATACTTGCCGGATTATGGCCCGTTTGACCCGTAAACCCATCCTCACGGAGACAAACTACGGCTTCCTCGGCTATTGTCATCACTGCGGCACCTATGGCCTACCGACATGGCGTAAACTCTCCCAGGCGACCTGTGCCCATGACGATTTGCCCTTAACCCTCAGTGGCCCGATGTGGTTAGGCAAGCTGCACCACCCGGATTATTTACGGCAAATGTTAGCGATCGCCCAACGCTGGCACTGGCAGGATGTGGTAAAGGTTCTAGAAACGATGGCCTTAGAAAATGATTTACCCCCCTATTTTTTCCCGTTAAAAGAGATTGGTGCCCGGGCCAAAATCGATCTGCCAAAATTAGATTCGCTACTGAACAGTCTCCAGGCGCAAGGTTTCCAAGCCAGTCGCACCCACATTAATCCCCAAGCGCTAAAAACCGATGCGCCAATGGAAAAAATTAAGGCGATCGCCACCCAGTTAGGCGCATCTTAAATTGTCGTTTAACCTTGTAATCTTTAACTCAGTGTCGGGAGGATGTCACCCAAACTTTATTTGTTGTGAAATGTCCAAAAACTATTGTTACTGAGCCCGTTTTTTCTGGAGAAATTCGCTAGGCTAAAGCAGGGGGAACCCCAAAACCCCACCTGTGACGGAGAAGGCCCATGGTAGATCTTGCAGAAATTTCTTTAGTCGAAAATCGCGACTACACCCTCATCATTGATAAAAGTGGCAGCATGTACACTTGCGATCTGCCCACCTCTGACAAAACCCGCTGGGATGCAGCCCAAGACTCTACCCTTGCCCTTGCCCAAACCTGCGAAAAAATTGACCCCGATGGCATTACGGTCTACTTATTTTCAGGGCGATTCCGGCGTTATGACAATGTCACTGCCGATAAAGTGACCCAAGTTTACGCTGAAAATGAGCCCATGGGACGGACGGACTTGGCGGCAGTTTTGCAAGATGCCCTCGATAACTATTTCCAACGGAAAGAACGAGGGGAAGCCAAACCCAACGGTGAAACATTTTTGGTGATTACCGATGGGGAGCCGGACGATAGTAAAGCCGTGATGCGGGTGATTATTGATGCCGCCAATAAAATTGAGCGGGATGAAGAAATCGGGATCTCGCTGATTCAAGTGGGCCAAGACCGCAAGGCCAAAGCCTATCTCAAAGCCCTCGATGATCAACTAGGTCAGGCCGGGGCGAAGTTTGATATTGTCGATACCATCACCATCGATGAAATGACGGCCATGTCTCTCCCGGAAGTGCTGCTAAAGGCCTTAATTGATTAAGTTGCTTTAAATTGGTTGCCATAAGGGCGATCGCCGAGGGCCACTTTGATATGATGGCGATCGCAGTACCCACAATGCAAGCCATTCAAACAGTTAGGACAAAAAAACAATGGGAGAAGCAAAGCGCCGCAAGAAATCCATGGGGGAAAACTATGGTAAAGAACAGCGCATTTACCCCTGGTTACCCCTCACCAAAACCCAAGCAGAACAAGCTTATAATCTGACCACCAAAGGTGCCTGGATTGGCATTGGTCTCATGGTTGTACTGTGGCTTACCGTGCGAATTATTGGCCCTGGCTTCGGTTGGTGGGCCGTTGACTAAAAGCAAAGGACGCTTTACAACATCCGTTCTCCAGAACATTTCGACATCTTTCGCTAAAGAAATTCATAAGTCCTGATAATGTCATGTTCTATTAACGATTCTTTTGCATGATTATGAGGACAGACTGCAAAATAGCAGTACAACGGTGGGCCGTAGCAGTACAGAAATTTTCACCATTGACCATTAATTAAAATCATTGACTGAATCATGCGCGTTGTCAGACTACGGGAACGTCCCTACCACTGCAATGCTACAAACCCGCGACCCTCGTTTATTTTGTTAGGAGTGATAACTTACTGTGCAAACACAACCTTCTACCTCTGCGACTAATTCCCATGGCCTCCCTTCCCTTGGGGGGAGTGGCGATCGCACGGGGATGGACAAAGAAAGTCTCCGCCGTGCGTTTTTCGATCACCTTTTCTATTCCGCCGGAAGTGATAAAGATGCGGCCCAACAACGCGATTATTACGTTGCGCTCGCAAATGTTGTCCGCGATCGCCTTTTAGAACGGTGGAAACAAACCGAGCAAACTTACCTCAACACGGGTGCAAAAACGGTTTGCTACCTTTCCGCAGAATTTTTGATGGGACGGTACCTGGGCAACAACCTCATCAGCCTCGGAATCTACGAAACCGTCGCCGAAATGCTTGCCGAAAGCAATATTAAACTCGAAGATATTCTCGAAGAAGAAGTTGATCCTGGTTTAGGGAATGGCGGCCTGGGTCGTCTCGCCGCTTGCTTTTTAGATTCCCTGGCCTGTCTCGAAATTCCAGCCATTGGTTACGGGATTCGCTACGAATTTGGCATTTTCCACCAATACATCCGCAACGGTTGGCAAGTGGAAGTGCCCGATAAATGGCTCCGTAACGGTAATCCTTGGGAAATTTGTCGCCAAGCTGAGGCCCTGGAAATTCCCTTTGGGGGCCACACTGAGATTTACCACTGCGATAAGGGCTACCCCTGTGCTGTCTGGGTACCAGCCCGCCGCGTTAAAGCAGTGCCCTACGATACCCCAGTTCCGGGCTATAGCAATAACACCGTTAATGTTCTCCGTCTTTGGAGTGCGATGGCAGCAGAAGATGAAGGCTTTAACTTTGAAGCCTTTAATGCCGGGGATTATGACGGAGCGGTCGCCAACCAGATTTCTTCGGAAAATATTTCTAAGGTGCTCTATCCCAACGACAACACCCCCCAGGGACGTCAACTGCGCCTAGAACAGCAATTTTTCTTTGTGTCCGCTTCCTTGCAGGATATGATCCGGGCGCACCTGAAGAAACAGCCCAATCTGGATAATTTCTTCGATTTCTACACCGTTCAACTCAACGATACCCACCCGGCGATCGCCGTTGCCGAGTTGATGCGTCTCTTCATTGATGAACATAGTCTCCCCTGGGATCGGGCTTGGTACATCACCCAAAAAACCCTTGCCTACACCAACCACACCCTAATGCCCGAAGCCCTTGAGCGTTGGCCCGTGGAGATGTTCGAGCAGCTACTACCCCGTCACCTAGAGATCATTTACGAAATTAACTTCCGGTTTATTGAAAATCTCAAAACCTGGTACGCCGACCACGATGATCTCGATGCTCTCATTCAAGAGCTGTCCATCATCGAGGAATATCCCCAAAAATCGATCCGGATGGCGAACTTGGCCTGCGTCGGTAGCCATGCGATTAACGGGGTCGCCGCCCTCCATACGGAATTATTGAAATCCGATACCCTGAAGGGATTTGCCCGCATCTGGCCGGAGAAATTCTACAACAAGACCAATGGCGTCACCCCCCGGCGTTGGATTCGCCAGTGCAATCCCAAACTTGCAAATCTGATTTCTAGCAAAATTGGCACCGGCTGGATCAAAAACCTAGAACAGGTGCAACGCATCGAAGAATTTGTAGATGATCCAGAGTTCCGTCGTCAGTGGCGCGAAATCAAGCATCAAAATAAAGTCAAGCTGGCCAGCTACATTGAGCATCACAACGGTATCGAAATTAATCCGGATTCGATTTTCGATATCCAAGTGAAGCGCATCCACGAATACAAACGCCAATTGCTGGATGTGTTGTTTATCATCACCCTCTACAATCGCATTAAGCATAATCCGGCGATCAATATGGTGCCCCGGACGATGATCTTTGGTGGTAAGGCCGCACCGGGCTATTTCATGGCGAAATTGATCATTAAATTGGTGAATGCTGTGGCAGAGGTGGTCAATAATGACCCCGATACCCACAATCGCCTCAAGGTGGTCTTTATGGAGAACTTTAACGTTTCCCTCGGCCAGAAAATCTATCCAGCAGCAGACCTCTCGGAACAAATTTCTACCGCTGGAAAAGAAGCCTCTGGAACCGGCAACATGAAGTTTGCGATGAATGGCGCTCTGACCATTGGGACGTTGGACGGAGCAAATATCGAAATTCGTGAGGAAGTGGGAGCCGATAATTTCTTCCTCTTTGGTCTCACGGCGGAAGAAGTCTCCCATCTCAAGGCCAGTGGCTATGACCCGCTGCATTATTACAACAATAATGCGGAACTCAAAGGCGTCATTGACCGGATTGCCCGTGGTGATTTCTCCCATGGGGACACGGAGATGTTTAAACCGATTGTGGATTCTCTGTTGTACAACGATCAATATGTGTTGTTGGCGGATTATGAATCCTACGTTGAACGTCAACAGGATGTGGCTAATGCCTATACAGAGACGGAACGGTGGACACGGATGTCGATCTTAAATGCGGCGCGGGTGGGCAGATTCTCTTCTGACCGCACCATCGATGAATATGTCAAAGAAATCTGGTGTGCTAAACCTGTTTCAGTCAAGCTGTAGATTTTTAACGGCGATCGCCTGTTCGATGGCAACTGAAAAAATCGTCTAAGCAAGCAAGTGGGTCACGATGGCGGCCCACTTTTTTCGTGCTCACATTAAGAATTTTGGGCAATGCCTAAATCCTGGAGGGCAAGGCGAATTTGTTCGAGGCGGCGACGGTTAACGCCCAGGTCTGATTCCCCAAGGCGTGAGGCTGAGCGCATTTGAATCACTGGTTCTGTTTCGGGGAAGTAAAATTCCACATCATCCACAAAGCCGAATAAACGACTGCGAGATTCGGCCCGGAGATAGTTTTCTGTTTGGGTGATGATTTCTGTGCGGGGGACAACTCCGAGAACCTGAACAACGGCTTGGTAGGCTTGTTGGCGATCGCCGGCGTAGGTAATCGGCGCAATTTGATGTTCCCCGTCACCGCCCTGGCTCACCACACAATTAGGCGTACTAGGACAGGGCGCGAGGTGTCCGGCTTCGACGCCTAAATCCGTTGGTCGTTCGCCGGCAAAGGGGGAAGCGGCAAAACTCGGCAGTGGCGATACAGCCCAGAGGCAGAGAGCAAGGCAAAGGATCAAAAAACGGCTCAGCATCTTAGAAGAATTTTTAAAACAACATCCTCTATGCTAGACAAAATCCGTGCATACCGTTGGGTTCATGGTCATTGCGTTGATCTTTCAACTTTCAGAGGGTTGCGGTTGCAGTTGTTGGGCGATTTCCACTAGGGGAAAACCATTGGGATAGACCCGCTCACTGCGAATCCGTTGGAGTTCCTGGGCAGGCAGGTTGATGTTGTATTCCTTGGCGATCGCCTGGACGATTTGCGCGCGGTCGATGATCCCCGCCACAGCCCCCGCCGGAGAGAGGACGGTGATAAAGGGTTCTTCGAGGGTTTCGAGGGCACAGATCACCGTGGCGAGGTTGTCCTGTTCAGTGACGGAAGGAATTTTGTCTAGGGAGATGGCGATCGCCATGAGTTCCAACTGATCCCACTGGCTACGCTCAAGGCGGTGGAGGCTTTTGGGTCGAATTAGGCCCCGGTAGCGACCTTCGGAACTAGCATAGGTGGGGCGAGTGGGATGGGGCGACAGCACAAGGTACTGTTCAGCAAACTCCCGTAGAGACAAATGGGCATTAACTACCCGAAATTCGCGGCCCATGGTTGTTTCGGCGGTCAGGGTCAAAAGAAGATTTTGGAGATCGCTCAAGCGTTCGTAGGCATCGGCATTGCGCAATACAAACCAGCCAATCAGCGCCAACCATAATCCCCCCAATTCACCAACCAACAACACCGCCAACAGCCCAAAGGCGATCGCCACTGTGCCTAATAATTTTCCACTGGCAGCGGCATAACGAATTCCCTTGAGGCGATCGCCCGTCCATTGCCAAACGATGGCCTTAAACATTTGCCCTCCATCCAAAGGCAGCCCCGGAATTAGGTTAAACAACGCCAAGACCAAATTTAACCGAGCCAGATCCCGCACCAAAAAAGTACCCGCGCCGCCGAGGGGCGCATATTGCCACAGTACCCAAAACAAACCAAATAACGTAAAACTCACCAATGGCCCGGCGATCGCCACCGCAAAGGCCGCCAAGGGGGTTTGGGACTCGCGGTCGATGGAAGCCACCCCCCCAAAGAGAAAGAGGGTGATTGATTTGACGCTGATTCCCTGGGATTTAGCCACGAGGCTATGGCCCAATTCGTGGAGTAATACGGAGCCAAACAACAATAATGCCATGGCAAAACCCAGCCCCACAGCCACGAGGGGAGATTGCACAAACCCCTGTCCGAGGACGTCATTGGCATCCACCGCCGTGATGAGAACTAAAATTACAAACCAAGAGCGATCTAGATATAACGGAATCCCAAACAGCGATCCCACTTGCCAGTTTTTTTGCATAGCACGCACAAGACCAATTGGCGACGATGGTGAGGGTCACTGTGATCATAGCAACTTTAGGCGATCGCCTTTTTTCGGGACAAAAGTCTTGTCATTTCCCAAAACATCCCCTAGAATGTAATACTGTTGACAAAACGGGACGTAGCGCAGCTTGGTAGCGCACCACTTTGGGGTAGTGGGGGTCGTGGGTTCAAATCCCGCCGTTCCGATACTAAAAAAATCAATCTAATCATCACCCTCGAAAGACCTCTGGATAATCCGGAGGTTTTTTTCGTTTCTGGAAGAAGAAATCACAGGCGATCGCCTAGCGACCGATTAAGACCACTCGCCCCGCCAAAACCCGTTCATGCGGATTATCTTTACTGGGACGAAACTCACCCACACCGAGACAGTTATGGGCCTGGTCATAGACAGCCAGAGGTTCCCCCAGGGGATCAGCCAAGGCCACATCCCAACTAATTTTTTGCCCATAACTCCACTGGGTTACTTGGGCTTCATTCAGAACGACAGCTGGCAAATGGGCCAAAGCTTGATCCGGCTCGAGGCAAGCAAATACTCCCGTTTCCCGCTGGGCGGCAATGTCTTCTAGGCGAATACTCTCCTCTAGGTCAAAACCGCCACTGCGAGTCCGCGTTAAACCCGCTAAGGTGGCCCCGACCCCCAACCGTTCACCGAGATCCCTGGCGATCGCCCGGATATAAGTCCCTTCTCCACAGCAAATTTCCAGGGTCAGTTCTGGAAAATCCCCCGGCTGCCACGCCTTAATTTGCAAGTCGTAAATTTCCACCTGACGACTAGGTACATCTACGGCGATCCCTTGGCGAGCCAACTCATATAAGCGTTTACCATCCCGCTGGATCGCGCTAAAGGCTGGGGGAATTTGGGTGATAGTACCGAAAAAGTCTGGTAAAATCCGTTGAATCTCCGCCAAAGTTAGGGCGTTACAGGCTTTTTGGGTAATTACTTCCCCTTCTAGGTCATCCGTGGTTGTCTTGACCCCAAAGCGGACAATCCCTTGATAACTTTTTTGTTTCGGCAAATATTGCAAAAGACGCGTTGCCTTACCCACCGCAACAGGCAAAACCCCCGTGGCCATTGGATCAAGGGTGCCACCATGGCCAATTTTTTTGAGGCCCAGGAGCCGCCGCAGTTTCCCGACACAATCATGGGAAGTCCAGCCAGCCGGTTTTTGCAAGTTAATAAAGCCCCACCCACTCAATGCAGATCCTGTCCGTTGCTGATTCAAATGGCCCCCTTTTTTCCGTCACCAATGACAATGAGCCTTTGTATTTTGCCCTATCTTGGCTTGGCACGACAAAAAGGATCTTGCTATACTTCTTGTAACGAAATGTAAAGAATCATTTCTAAGAAATCCCACCGTTGCAACAAGGAGTCCCGTCCATCGTGGTAGACAACAAGGCAACCATCCTCGTAGTCGATGACGAAATCGCCGTACGTCGTATCTTACAAACTCGTTTATCCATGATTGGCTACGACATTATCACTGCTGCCGATGGTGATGAAGCCCTCGACATTTTTTGGCGTGAAGATCCCGATTTAGTCATTTTGGATGTGATGATGCCCAAGCGCGATGGGTATTACGTCTGCCAAGAAATTCGCCGCGAATCTAGTACACCGATCATCATGTTGACGGCCCTTGGGGATGTGGCCGACCGGATTACGGGATTGCGCTTTGGGGCCGATGATTATTTGATCAAACCATTTTCGCCCAAGGAATTGGAGGTGCGGATCCAGTGTATTTTGCGGCGCACCCAAAAAACGCTGCCCCCCACGGAAGAAGCGGGAATTTTACGGACGGCTAATTTGGTGATTGATACGAATCGCCGCAAGGTGACCCAAAATAATAAGCCCCTGCGGTTAACCCACATTGAATTTAATTTGCTGGAATTGCTCGTGAATCAAGCGGGACAACCCCTAAGCCGCACGGATATTTTGACGGCGATCTGGGGTTATGTGCCCCGCCGCCACAGTGATTTGCGGGTGGTGGATGTCCATGTATCACGCCTGCGCTCGAAGATTGAGCAGGATCCACGCCAGCCAGAATTTATCATTACAGAACGGGGCACAGGCTATCTGTTTCGGAAACTGCCAGTGGCGATCGCCGCGAATGTATCTTCTTCTATGGCGGCATCGTAGTGGAGTTAATTTTTAAAAAAGTCTAGGAGAGTTAGACATAAGCCGGGTTCTGTTCTCTTGCAGCGCAAAAGGGCAGTTATCTATCTAGGATGACTGTTACCAGCCACCTCCAGCGGCACTCCAAATTGTGGGATCGGAAAAAGACCAACCATCATCCCGCCGTCCTTGCTCCCAACCGGGGTTTACCGAGCCAGCACCTCACGATACTGCTGGTGCGCTCTTACCGCACCTTTGCACCCTTACCAGATAGCTTAGGCGAGCCTAATGCTAACTTCGGCGGTATGTTTCTGTGGCACTATCCTCACGCTCACGCGCACTGGGCGTTACCCAGCAAGTTTGGTCTTTGGGGAGCCCGGACTTTCCTCAGAGCTGATCTCAATGTCAACCCTGCAACTGCCGCGCTAACTCTCCTAATAGTTAGTGTAGCGGTATTTTATTTCCGGCGTCTATCTTGGAGCTTTTTATAAACATCCCGCAGTTCTACGCCATGGTGGGCGATCGCCACGAGGGAGTGATAAAACAGATCGGCCACTTCCCCGGCGATGTCGTCTTTGTCATCGTCTTTGCAGGCCATCACCACTTCGGCGGCTTCTTCACCAATTTTTTTGAGGATTTTATTATCCCCTGCTTCAAAGAGGCTATTAGTATAGGAACCCACTTGGGGATTGTCCCGGCGATCGCGGATAACGTTAAAAACTTCTGAGAGGGTATCCGCTGGGGGTGCAGATTTACTGTGATCCAGTTGGTGAAAACAGCTCCGTTCCCCCGTGTGGCAAGCAATATCACCAATCTGCTCAATGGACATTAAAATCGCATCACTATCGCAATCGTAGCGGAGGGATTGTACCTTTTGAATGTGTCCGGAGGTGGCCCCTTTGTGCCATAGCTCTTGGCGGGAACGACTCCAATACCAAGCTTCTCCCGTGTCCATGGTTTTTTCTAGGGATGCTTGGTTCATCCAGGCCAACATCAGCACGGTGCCATCAAGATAATCTTGGGCGATCGCCGGCACCAATCCCTGCTCATTGAAACGCACCTGATCCAGTGGGATAGCACCACGTAAACTCATTTTGACGATCTCCAATCTCTAAAAAAATAACGACTAATTGGGGCAATGAATGCCAATAAAAAAGAAAGCCCAATTATTGAGCTTTCCTAGTATAAACGGTGGGGTTTTGTTCCCCAATTCCTCAGAAACCTTTGCTAAAAAAACTTAGGCAGAAGCATCTGCGGGGTAAACACTGACCTTACGGCGGCCACGCTTGTAGTGTTCGAACTTAACGATGCCATCGACAAGGGCAAACAAGGTGTCATCGCCACCACGACCAACATTATTACCGGGGTGAACTTTGGTGCCCCGTTGACGGACGAGGATGCTGCCAGTGGTCACGGTTTGGCCACCATAGCGTTTTACACCGAGTCTTTGGGCGCGGGAGTCGCGGCCGTTTCTCGTACTACCAGTACCTTTCTTATGTGCCATTGGGATTCTCCAGTTGCTAGAAATCTAGGGATTTATTGTAACAGTGAACTATTGCCGACTGTTGAGGGGTTTAGGCGTCTGCTTTGGCCGCAACAACATTGCCACCAACTTTGATGCTATCGATCATGAAGCGGGTGAAATATTGACGGTGACCGCGCTTTTTACGAGTTTTCTTTTTGGGCAGCATTTTGTAAACCAGCACTTTCTTAGCCCGGCGCTGATCAACAACAGTCCCTTCAACGGTTGCGCCGTCGATGTAGGGTTGACCGACGGTGACGCCATTGTCATCGCTGATCAAAAGCACTTTATCAATGGTGTGGTTGCCATCGATGTCCACATCGAGTCTTTCGATATCGTAGAAACGACCGGGCTCAACACGAACCTGCTTACCGCCGGTTTCAATAATTGCGTAGCTCATAAAAATAGTAATTTTTCTATAGGGTTGCCGTACAGGTAGCAATCGCGCTTAAGTCTGTTTGCTTCACAAAGTTAAAGCTGGCGATCGCATTTTCACTGTGTCACCTGATCCGAGCAGGATATAAAGACACAATTATCTAATATAGATTTAATTTGTGGGTTTCGTCAAATCCTGGCACATTACAAAATAACTTCCCAAAAAAATAAAATTACGTGTGGTGCGGAATTTAGGGATTAGGATAGATTTTGTGTAATTTCCTTTGCAGGTGAGTACTGTTATGTCTGCGATCGCCGTCCTTTGTACATTGAATTGTGCTGTGATGCCTGTGGTGGCAGAGCCGTTGATGCAGACGGGCCAAGGCTCACCGGTGGCGCAATTACCGGGGGGAGTAGCGGCCCAGGAAATTGAGCTAGAAGGGGAAATGAACTATGGCGAAATTCAAATTCAAGACCGTACTGGCCAGCAGCAGCAATTTTCCTTAGAAGCAAATCCAACCGAGGAGGCGATAGATCCCGAAGCAATCCCGACTCCGCCAGCGGTGCTCGAAGTAATCAGCGATCGCCAGGAATATAACGAGCAAACCCAGGTGGTGACAGCCATGGGAAATGTGGTCGTCCGCTTTCAAGAGGCCGTTCTCAGCGCCGACCAACTCCAGATCAATCTCAACAGCAAATTGGCGATCGCCAGGGGAGATGTCGCCCTACGTCGGGGGCAACAGATTTTACGGGGTGAACAATTTACCTATTTCTTTGTACAAAATCGCGGCCAGATCCAACAGGCAGAAGGGGAAATTTCCCAAACGACCTTAAACCAAGACTTGGGAGTGCGACCCACGCGTTTTGGGGTCAGTAGCAATCCAGCCGTGCTTTTAAACGAACGGCTTTTGCTCAATCAACCAGCCACAGAGGTCGTGGGCGAAGAAGGGATTAGTTTTGTCCTGGGCAGTGGGCGCGATATTGGCACCCGTGACATTGATACCCAAACGAACGTCATTAATCGGGTGCGTTTCCAAGCTGAATCGGTGGAATTTGTCGGCGATCGCTGGGAAGCTAAAAATATCAGCATCACCAATGATCCCTTTTCGCCACCGGAATTGCAGTTGGTGGCAGACACGGCCACTTACCAAAAAGTAGACGAATTTAACGACGAGCTCGTTACCACCAAGACCCGCCTCGTCATTGACAACAACGTTTCTTTACCTGTATTTCCGCGGACCTTTCGCTTTGGCGAATCCGAGGGGATTTTTAGCCAGGTATCCTTTGGATTTGATGATGAGGAAAAAGGCGGGTTATTTCTGCAGCGGCGATTTTCCCTTTATCGCAGTGCCCAGGGTCGCTGGACAGTGACCCCCCAATACCTCCTCCAGAAGGCTTGGTTCCCGGATACGATCCTCGCAGAAACCAACGATGATGATGCAGGGGAAATCTTGGCCCCTGGGGTGTTTGCGGTGACCAGTGAGTTTGACTATCGGTTTAATCCACGGGTGTCATTTGCGGCACGGGGTTCCTTAGAGAATCTCAAGCTGGATAATTTTGAAGATAAACTCGAGTTGAATTTTCGCCTAGAACAACAGCTTGGTAATTTAGATAATCCCTTTCGCCTTAGTCAGGAATTTAACTACCGCGATCGCCTTTTTAATGGTTCCCTTGGCTTCCAGCGGGTGCAACGGAGCTTTGGCATTGTGCTGCGATCGCCGCGCTATATTTTGGGAAATTCCGGCTTTGAGGTGGATTTTCAGGCCAGCGTGCAGAATATCGAAGCCGATACCGACCGCCCAGACTTATTGGAACCTGGGGTCAGCGAAGACCAAGTGAACCTCACCCGTTACCAAGGCTCCTTTAACCTCGACCATCGTTTCCCTCTCTGGAGCGGTGAACCCTTGCCGCCGACTCGCTTTGAAGGCTTACGCTACAGTCCGAGGCCCATTGTTCCCTATGTTTCTCTGGTGACGGGGCTGCAGGGAGTGGCCGGGGTTTATAGCAATGGCGATCGCCAAAATTCCCTCCGGGGAAAAATCGGCATCGAAGGACAATTTGGCCGCTTTGCCGGGAACAGTTTCGACTATACGGGTTTTAATCTGAGCTACACCAATAGCGTCCTCAGTGATGAATTATCGCCGTTTCTCTTTGACCGGGCCGTTGACCAACGTACCCTCGAATTCGGCCTGACCCAACAACTCTATGGCCCCTTCCGGGTGGGTTTCCAGACGGCGATCAACCTCGACAGCGAAGAAGCGATTAGCACCGATTATTTCCTTGAATATAGTCGGCGAACCCACGGCGTGCTGTTGCGCTATAATCCCGTCCTTGAAATTGGTTCGGTGAATATTACGATCAATAGTTTTAATTGGAACGGCTCCACAGATCCGTTTACCAACGAAGAAATTCGGCCCGTCAGCGATGGGGTCACACCTTAACGAAATTCACAGAGCTTAGATCTGCCAATCCTCCTGGGCGAGGGTCTGGATGCGGTGCAGGTCATTCATGATGTACTGCAAAGGCGTGATGGTGATATAGCCAGCGGCGATCGCCTGGACATCGGTCGGAAAATCTAGGGGAATATTCGGCTCATCCGGTTGGGGTAATTCTTCGATCACTTCCCCAGAAAGCCAGTAATAGGTTTTGCCGCGCGGATCTTGACGCTTCTGAAATTGCTCAATGTAACGGCGCAACCCCTGACGTGTAATTTTTACCCCCGCAAGCTTTTCTTTTTCTAGGTTGGGCACATTAATATTCAACAAAACGGGCGCATCCTGGTTGGCGATCGCCCAGTGGGGACGTTTTTCCATCAGTTGACAGAGGAGCTTGACTGCGAAATCAGCGGCAGGTTGAAAATTGTGGCTGGTATAGTCCGCCAGGCTTAGGGCAATGCTGTGAATACCTTCTAATAACCCTTCCATCGCCGCCGAAACCGTCCCGGAATACAGGACATCAGTCCCCAGATTAGAGCCGTGGTTAATGCCAGAGAGGACAAAATCAGGGCGTTCCTTGAGGACAGCACTGAGGGCAAATTTGACACAGTCCGATGGTGTACCAGAGCAGCTCCAGGCGGTGACACGGGGATCAAAAATCCCTTCGACAATTTCCGTGCGGATCGGGCGGTGGAGCGTTAAACCGTGCCCCGTGGCAGAACGTTCCCGGTCAGGACAAACGACGGTGACCTGGTGACCTGCTTCGGCGAGGGTATTGGCGAGGGTACGGATCCCCAGGGCGGAGATGCCATCATCATTACTGATTAATAAATTCAGCGGCGTAGCAGGTGTCATGGGTTCCTGGTGAAAAATTGACGTTTTTTTATGATCAAGGATGGTTTAACGGCAAAGGGTTGAAATCCCCGCCCCTTGGGGCGTAATGTTCTATAATCATATCGTTGACACGGCAACGGATAGCGAAAACCAAGCTAGACACATACAAAGTATTTTTTGTAACCGTGATTTTTGTCCTCGGGAACCGGGGAGTCCGCCTATCGCCAGAATATAAGACTCGCTATTCCTCGGAATAAAAAGCTATTCTTTGGGTAGGAAGCCCCGCTGCTTGCGGCGGGATAGTTCACACTGTTAGGGTCTTCACCATCGAAACAAGTTTAGTCGCACTCTTTTTGGCATGACCACTTCTACTTTGACCCAAATCGAATCTGATTTGCAAACGCTCCAACAGGAAGCCACCGACGCGATCGCCACGGCGACAGATCTCGACACCCTCGAAAAATTGCGGGTCAACTACCTCGGCAAGAAGGGTCAACTGTCCCAAATCCTCCGGGGCATGGGCAAACTCTCCGCTGAAGAACGGCCAAAAATTGGGGCGATCGCCAACCAAGTTAAAGAAGCCCTCCAGGAGACTCTTGATACCAAGCTTGAAACTCTCCAGAAAGCGAAGATCGAAGCCCAACTCAAGGCCGAAACCCTTGATGTCACCATGCCCGGTGTGGGGCGTCCCCTGGGGAAAATGCACCCGCTCCAGAGCACCATTGATCGGGTTTTAGATATTTTTGTGGGCCTGGGCTACACCGTCGCTGAAGGCCCCCAAATTGAGACAGACTATTACAACTTTGAGGCACTCAATACCCCTGCTGACCACCCAGCCCGGGATATGCAGGATACATTTTATCTGCCGGGCGATCGCCTATTGCGCACCCATACTTCCTCGGTGCAGATTCGCCACATGGAGCAAAACGAACCCCCTTTAAGGATTGTTGCCCCGGGCCGGGTTTACCGTCGCGATACCGTCGATGCGACCCACTCCGCCGTGTTCCATCAGATTGAACTCCTGGCAATTGATAAAAATTTGAAATTCACCGACCTAAAAGGCACCCTCAAGGAATTTTTGCGGCAGATGTTCGGCGAAGATCTAGAGGTGACCTTCCGGGCCAGCTACTTCCCCTTCACTGAACCTTCCGCCGAAGTAGATGTGAAATGGCAGGGTAAATGGCTGGAGGTGATGGGCTGTGGCATGGTGGACCCCAATGTCCTCAAAGCTGTCGGCTACGACCCAGAAGTTTATACGGGCTTCGCCGCTGGGCTAGGGGTAGAGCGCTTTGCGATGGTTCTGCACAAGCTGGACGATATTCGCCGTTTGTATAACAGTGATCTGCGCTTTTTGCGTCAGTTCTAGGCCGTTTTCGACTAGGGTTTCTACAATAGTGGGGAAAGGCGATCGCCTGGTTGATTGCCAATGTCCGCTTAGTATGACCAAGAACCCTGCATGAGACAGAAAAGTACAGCCGCAGTGTTAGCCTTTTTCCTCGGTGGTGTGGGGGGGCATAAATTCTATCTGGGGGAAATCGGCTGGGGGATTATTTACGCTATTTTTTTCTGGACTTACATTCCCACCATTGTCGGCTTTGTCGAAGCAATCGTGTTGGTTAGTATGTCCCAGGATGATTTTGACAAAAAGTACAACACCAAAGCCCTCATGGGATACGAGTCTAAACGCTTAACCCGTGACGCGATCCCCCCCCAGGTGATTGTGAATATTGGGGATCAGGCGATCGCCGCCAATCAGCAAAATGTGACTCCCAGTTTGGCCCCAGACACACCTGTCGATCAAAACATTGCCAAAGAAGCCCTCGATCGTCGCATCCTTAAATTTTGTCAGACCAAAGGCGAAGTTACCCTTCTAGACTGCTTCCTTGAAATTGAAGAAGTTCCAAGAAATATCCTCGAATCCCACCTAGAAAATTTAGTGCGGGCAGAATTTTTGCAAGTGACGAATCGCGCCACCGATGGCAAAATTGTTTATCGTTTAGACAACTAATGGATGTCTTCGTGCTCGCAAAACGTAACATTCATAACAACCATTTAACCTTTATTTAAAAAATACAACTTTACTAAAGTTAGGAGAATTTAAGCGATGACCTTTGATCCCGATAAAAGAAAACTGCTTTCGAGTCTTTGCCACGGAGCCATTTTTATTAACTATACATTTGTCTCCATTGGAATTCCGGTGGCCCTGTTACTTGTGAGTGAAGATCCTGTCGTTAAAGCCAACGCACGGGAATCTCTCAATCTCCACCTAAACCTCTGGGTGGGTTGGATAATCTTTGGCATCCTCTGGTTTACAGTGATCGGCATTCCCATTGCAATCATCCTAGCCATTCCCCTACTGCTCCTGAGCTTTGTAATGCCAATTCTGGCGATTTTAAAAATCTTGGGCAGTCCAGCAACAGAATATCGCTACCCTTTTATCATCCATATTCTGTAACTAAAATGACGATGGTTGACTTCGTTCTTTTGCCTTTTGTTATCAAGTTCAGCTTAAATAATCATTAAGATACATGATCCATTTAGGTGAACTTTTAAGATTGTGATTTGCGGTAATTAATCGAGTCCAAAGAAACAGTTAAGACGTAACCATGGTTACAATCTGTTGACATTAACTTTGTTAACGTAGGAGCAACAATCGCAAGGAAGTCAAACCATCGTGACTTTAATCTCTGTTGCCATCATCGAAGGAAATCCCCACTTGAGATCATTGCTTGGGTGGCATCTTCAACAAGCCAACTATGCCATTTACCAAGCAGCAAATCTCAACCAGTCGCGGCGTGTCTTTGAACAGCATATGCCTGCCTTGGTGCTACTAGACTCGGAATTACCGGACGGTGATGGCCTCGAACTCTGCCGTTGGCTACGCCAAAATACCCAGGCCATCATTCTCATCCTGTCGGCAAAAAATACAGAAAAAGATGTTGTGGCAGGGTTAAAGGCCGGGGCTGATGATTATTTAACGAAGCCCTTCGGGATGCAAGAACTTTTAGCGCGGGTAGAAGCCTTAACGCGGCGGATTCGGGCAGTGAGTGTTCCCCTCCAACTTGATTATGGTGAATTGCGCATTGATCTCGTGCAGCGGCGGGTACAATTCCGGGGTTTGTATATTGATTTAACGCCCCAAGAATTTAGTTTGTTGTATGTGCTCGCCCAGGCCAACGGAGAACCCCTCAGTCGCTCAGAATTATTGCGGCGGGCATGGCCAGATGCCATTGATAATCCCCGTACCATCGACACCCATGTGTTATCCCTGCGGAAAAAAATTGAACAGGACCCCCGTCAGCCCAATTTGATTCAAACGGTACGCAATGTGGGTTATCGTTTCAATCTCGATGGGATTGGGTCTGGTCTCGGCAATGGCAATAATGCAACCTTAGAACCTTCACCGACGCCAACTCGCCCAAGCCACCCAAAACTCAAAACCCGGACCTCCATTCGTGAGCTGGTTAATCAAGGTTAGAGGGTCGTCACCAAGGTTCGCTATTGGTAGATTGACGACTTTGGAGGGTTTGCTGGATGACTGACCAAGGAATAGAGTGATTGTAGTGGTGGTGCTGGATTTGGCCTTGGTCGAGGTAAATCAATTTTGTTGCGAGTTGCTGGGCAAAGTCGAGGTTATGGGTAGAAATAACCAAAGGGATATTGGATTGAGCCTGATATTTCAACAACAGCGCAACTAAGGTTTGAATGCGACCTAAATCGAGGGCGGCGGTGGGTTCGTCTAGGAGGAGAACTTGGGGTTTGCAGAGGAGTGCCCTGACGATCGCCACCCATTGTTTTTGGCCGCCGGACAGGAGTGCTTCGGGGCGATCAAGCCATTCTGGGGGAATATCCAGTTGATCTTGCCACTGTTGCCAATGGTTGCGGAGGGTTGGGGCAGATTGTTTCCGTAACTGGAGTGGATACCATAGGGCATCCTTGACGGTCATGGCCAAAAGGCGGGCCTCCTGGGGCACGAGGGCAATGTGTTGCCGCAGGACAACGGGATTATAGGCACTGTAGGGCTGACCTTGGAAGGTGAGGCGGCCTGCGGTGGGACTCTGAAGTTGATTGAGACAGTGGAGGAGGGTTGTTTTTCCGGAGCCCGATGGCCCCACCAGCACTAGGCGATCGCCAGGCTCTAGGGCAAAGGAAATATCCCGGAGAATATCCCTCGGCCCAAGGGTAAGGGTGAGTTGTTCAACCGTTAAAATCGCCATGGATGGTGCCAGAGTACAGGATGCTGCTGTTATTGTTTTACGCGGTAATGGAGAAATAATTCCGAGGCGATCGCCTCATATTCCAGAAGTTCGAGGGTCAAGCCCGCCGTCTGTAAAAAACCATTGCCTGCCATGGGGGTGGGGGCCGCTGTTCCGCCGAGTAAAACAGGACAAACCGTTAGCCACAGTTCATCCAAGCAGCCTTGCTCCGCGAAGCTGGCGATGAGGTTTCCCCCTCCCAACAGGCCCAACTTTTCAATCCCCCGTTGCCTCAGTTCCGTGAGAGTTGGTTGCCATGTTCCGGCTGAATCTAAAGCAATAATTTGCTCAAAACCTGGAAATTTGGCCCACCGGGGGAGTTGTTCGGGAGCGGTTAAAAGACCCCGGCGGAAGGGCTGCCGAAAAAAAGGTAAATCCTGGGAAAGATTGCCGGAGCCAGAACAAACAAAGTGGATCGGTTGGGGCGGTTGGTGGCGCGCTTGGCGTTGCTGCAATAGGTGGCGATCGCCAATCGGAAGACTTGTGCCATAGGCGCGGAGGGTATTGGCCCCAAACATCACCGCATCCATCTGAGCAATTAACCGTTCCAAGTGGGCTTTATCCTGGGCCGAAGGAAACCGCGCTGGAGCGCCGCTGTAATCGGCAATTTTACCGTCGGCACTCATGGCGGCGATCGCCATTACCAGGGGTCGCTGCCTATGCATACCAACTGTCAGCTTCATCCCGTTCGATGGGCCAATCTTCATTTTCGCCCCCCACCACAATCCGGCGCAGATCCACAAAATCCTTGCTTAACTGCTTCAGGGCATTAACCAAAACATCTAAAGCAATGAGATCACTCGTCCCCAAATCAAACCAGCAACGCCCCCAAATGCCCTCATATTCAAAGTCCCCTTTATTGTGCATTGGGGCCATCAGCGCATTATCCGCTTGGTCTTCGTCGTAGGTGAGGTAGCTAATATCTACCCCAGTTTCTTGAATCTGGAGATTCTCCGCATTAAAGCCCCCTAATTTCCCGATGTAAAACCAAGAGTCAAATAGCTCTTCAACATATTGTTTTTCCGTCTCCGAAGGCACATGGTCAAACTCCAACCAAATCCAGAGGTCGAAGGGGGAAAATTCGCGAAATTGGACTTCCATATTGTTTGTGGATAATAGGGCTTGAGAAATGTCAGTATAAACGTTTTGCAAAAAACCAAGAAACATCCTCCCTGGAGGGAGGTGCCCGACGGGCGGAGGGTGAATTTCCTGGAGGGAGAGTTAAAGGGCATTCCAGGCTGCTGCCGCATCAGCCACCGCCTGGGGGACTGTCTTCTGGCCGAGCATCGCTGCTTGGAGATTCTCGTAGATAAGCTTTTGCAGTTCCGTGAGATTCTCCTGGGCAGGGATCAAAATTTCGGCATCAGCCAGTTGTTCGGCACTAATTTTCCGGGCCAAACTGAGGCTATCAGTGGTGGCGCTGGTGGCGAGTTTCGCAATGTATTGTTCCACTGCGGCCTGGGTAGAGGGCAAAACATTGGCGGCTTCAGCAAAGGCAAGTTGATTTTCAGTATTGGTGACAAAGAGGGCAAAATCGAGGGCAGCCTCTGGATCGTCGCTATCTTTGGGGATCACAAGGTTCATTACGGCGACGTTCTTCTTACCTGTTTCCCCGGTGATTTGGGGGGCCGGGACAGATACCACCGCAATTTGGGGGGCGTTCTGCTGGATGGTATTGATAAATTCGGGGGAAGTGTTGGCGATCGCCGTTTCCCCGGCTTGGTAGAGTTCAATGCCGTGGCTATGGCCTTGGGTCAGCACTTCCGGGGGTAATAATTCCGCCTGGTAAAGATCGACCCAGTATTGAAAAGCCGCAATGCCTTCGGGGGTATTAAAGCCCGCAGAACCATCGGCATTGACTAGGGTGACTCCCATTTGTACCAAGGACTCCAGGACTTCATTGGAGTCACCGGGGACGAAAGTAACGAAAAAGGCATATTTCCCGGTTGTTTCTTTGATCGTTTGGGCGGCGATCGCCAACTCAGTGTAGGTACTGGGAGGAGCGTCAATGCCCGCCTCGGCAAAGAGATCTTCGTTATAGAAACTAATCCGGGTTGTGAGATACCAGGGAATCCCAAAGGTTTGGCCGTTGATTTGATTCGCCTGCCAAATTTTCGGCAAATAGCGATCGCGCAATTCTGGCGTCAGACGATCATCCAGCACCAACCAAGCATCACGACTGGCCAACTGGGAAGCAAAATTAGGATTGAGGTTCACCACATCCGGAGCCGTGCGCGCCGAGACCGCCGTCAGGATTTTACTTTCCATCGCTGACCAAGGAACATCTACCCAGCGCACCGTTTCTGCCGCATTTTCGGTTTCAAAGGCCGTAATTAATTCATTGAAATAATCTGTAAACTTTGGTTGCAATTGCATTGTCCAAAATTCGACCGTTTCTGGGGTGTTGCCATTGCCCCCAGGTACCTGCTGACAGGCGGCGATCGCCACCAAACTCACCCCCACAAACAGTCCACGCCGTAGCCCTTTGAGACCATTAAACATAAAAACTTTCCTCCCAATTTCAGCCGCAGTGATCACTCACATTGAATTGACCTTCAGATCATGCCATTATCCAGACAGCTTCAGGGGCAAAATTGCTCCCTTTTTTGCGATTGTTATTTACTTTCGGCAAACTGAGCTAAATTTAATAGCAACCGGGGTATGGGTGGTTAGCACCGATGGCTCCATAGGTCATCCTTTCGGAACATTTTCCTATGCTAGATTTCTTCAAAAATATCTTCAAACCAAAGCGTAAAGGGATTGGCATCGAGATCTCAACGGAACGCTTAAACATTGTCCAACTCAAAAAACAGGGACAGGTCTATAAGCTGGCGACCTACATTACCGAACCCGTACCCGAAGGCATTTTTGAAGAAGGAAAAATTGTTGATGTTCCCGCCCTCGCCGAGCTGATCCAAAATACCCTCAGCGCCAACAACATCAGCGCCAAACAGGTTACGGCCGCCGTGCCCATGCGGGAGGCAATTATCCGCTTGATCCCGATCCCCGCAGAACTCGATGATGCCGAACTGCGGGATATGGTCCTCAACCACGAAGCAAGCCTTTACCTGCCCTACCCCCGCGAAGAAGTGGATCTCGATTACCAAAAACTTGGGTTTTTCCAGGATGAAGATGGCATTGAGAAGGTGCAAGTTCTTTTGGTGGCCACCCGGCGGGAAGTGACCGACGCCTATGTGGAGACCATTGTCCAGGCGGGGCTAGAGATAAATATCCTTGAAATCAATAGTTTTGCCCTCCTCCGGACGATTCGTGAGCAACTACGGCAGTTTAGTTCCCAGGAAGCGGTGGTCTTGGTTGATATTGAATTTGACTGTACTGAAATTGCCATTGTGGTCGATGGGGTACCACAGTTTTCCCGGACGGTGCCTATTGGTGCTTCGCAACTGCAAAACGCCCTATCCCGCGCCATGAATTTACCTGCCCCCCGCGATATTGAACTTCTCCAGGGGATGACCATTCCCAACACACCGATGGAAGGATCACGCACTGGCGCAACGGGCATTAACCCTGGGATGGCGGCCCTCCTGCGCGTTCTGGGGGAACTGACAGACGAATTGCGCCGTTCCATTGATTTTTATCTCAACCAGAGTGGTGAGCTGGAAGTGGCCCAATTAATGTTGGCTGGCCCTGGTGGTGGGATTAGTCAACTGGATGAATTTTTTACGCAGCGTCTCAGCATTCCGACGATTCAAATTGATCCGTTTGAGGCGCTGTCTATTGACGTTGATGAAGAAATTTCCAAGGTGCAACGACCGTCCTTGGGCACTGCACTGGGTTTAGGACTCCGGGAGGTATAGGGCTATGTATGGTTTAGATATTAATTTCCTGAAAGACCGTGGTTTAACCAAAGATTCTTCGATGGCGATCGCCGATCGTCTGGTGAGCAAACCTGGGGTGATTCCGGGCCAAGAACCAAAGCCACTAATTATCGGTGGGGCGGTCACTGCGGCGGCCTTGGCGGTGGTGGGTCTGTTGTGGTTCCAGCAAAGTCGTGAAAAAGCGAACATCCAAGAAGAGATTGCCGTTGTCGATCAACAGCTCCAGGGAGCCAATGCCCAGCAGGCAAGATTACAGCAAATTCAACAAGAAATTGATACCTATAAATCCCAAAGCCAAGCCTTTGTGGATGTGCTGCAAACGAGGATTAAACCCTGGTCGGCCATTTTGCGGGAAGTGGGGGATTTAACCCCACCCGGTCTCAAGATCACCTCCTTCGAGCAGTCCGATAATCAAGTGTTGGTACGGGGTAACGCACGCACTTTTAATGAAGTGAATGACTTTGTTCTCAACCTGCCGGAATCGCCTTTGCTGCAAGGGGAAGAAATCTATATTGTCAGTGCAAATTTAGTCGATAACCCGATTACCACTGCCCAGGTGGATTTTCCGCGGCCCGTTGCTTCTTTTAGCATGCCCCAGGTGGTGGACTACACGGTATCAATCTCCCTCAATGATCTCACCGATGCAGAGGTGATTCGCACCCTAGACAGCCAGGGGGCACGGGGGATGGCCGAACGCTTGCGGAGTAGCTTTTAGGATTTAACGATCTCGATATTCATCAACACTGTGAGGAGGAGCAACAACCGATGACATACGCAGAAGAGTTCCGGCAAACGATGACGGAAATGACCATGGTTGGTCAGGAACAGGGCTTTTTTGAAGCCTTTGGGATTCAGTTCACTTCAAAAGTTTTAGGGACGATGTTGGCGATCGCCGGCATTGGGGCCAGCGCCGGACTATGGTGGTTTCTCGTTCGGCCCATCCAAGGGGAAATCAGCACCCTCGAACAGGAACTCCAGACAAAACAAGCAGAATTACAAGAAAAAGGTGCCGGGAATATCCAAGAGCAAATTGCCCAGCGCGAGGTGGAATTAGCCAACGAGCAACGGATTGCCACCGAAATTCTCAATGCCTATGGTCAAGACAAGCAAATGCAGACTTTCCTGCTTGATTTCAACCGGATCCTCACAGCCAGCAATGTACAACTAACGAGCTACGAGCCCACACCGCCTAAACCCGAATTTATTACCGATGCCGCTACTTATGGTGAAGCTGCCCAAAATAAGCTGAAATACCAAACCTTTAACGTCAGCTTCGATAATATGACCTACACAGAAGCAGAGTCTATGCTCACGAGCATCGATGTGTTGCAGCCGTTGTTGGTATTGCGTAATTTTTCGACGACGGTGGCCGAACCAGCGACATTCCGCTACGAAAATGGCCGTTTGGTAACACAAACCCAGGCTCAGCTAGGGGTTTCCTTTGTGGTGGATGCCCTCATTGCCCCGACCCCGGAAGAGCTAGCCGCCCGACAAGCAGAATTAGCTGCTGAGGCCGCCCCAGCCGAGGGAGAAGAAGGTCAAGAGGAACAACCCGCAGAGAATGGTGGCTAGGTTTCGAGGTCAAAACAATTTGCTGAGGAGATAGGGAGGTAAACTAGCGGCATAGGAACCATTAATTTTGGTTTCAAAACAAATTTCTGAAGACATCATTAGCAAAACTTATTTTAAATTGCTAATTATTTTGGATTTTTAGGGTTGTTTTTTAAAATTATTGTTAATTTCAAGCGGGATTCATTTCGGTTTTTCGATTACATTTAATTAGTGTGTGTGGAGATTTTCTGTCGTGAATATCAAGTCCTATTCCGGAGTCGTCGCTGGTGTCGTTGCTTCTACAACAGTTTTAGTTACCCCAGCCCAGGCAGCAAATATACAAGTACGGGAACTGGCGGTACGGCCAGGAGATGGCAACCTAGAACTCGCTCTCAGTCTTGCACCAGAGAGTGCAAATCTGTCTGGTGAGAAGCCCCAGGTTTCGACGACCCAAAAAGACCGGGTACTCATTGCAGAAATTGCCAATGCACGGTTAGATCTCGGCAATGGACAGGATATTTTCAGCCAAGATAATCCTTTACCGGGGATTGAGCGCATCGAGGTGATGGAGTCGGCTCCAGGCAATGTCAAAATCGTCGCCCTAGGGGAAGTGGCAGCACCAAAAGGGGAAATCCTCAGCCAGGATGACAACAGCATTTTGCTCAATGTGACCACCTCGACAGCAGACACGACAGAAACGGCCCAGGTCACAGAGCCCTCCACAGTCATTGAACCGACCTTGTTGGCTCAGAGTGCCCCCAGCAATAACAATCAAAATAATTTCCTCCAACCGACGGCCCCAATTCCACCGTTTTTACCAAGGGCCAGTGCGCCACCAGTGGGGGATATTGCGGTTTCGACAATTGATACGACCCTGCCTAGCTATGTGAATCTACAAACAAATGCAGTGGTACCTCGTCTTGTACTGAAGGAAGCTCCCATTGAGGATGTGATGTCTCTGTTGGCCCGCGCTTCCGGCCTCAATATCGTTGTGGGCAATGATGTAAAAGCACCTGCCGGGGAAGGTGAAGCGCCACCTGTGACCGTCTCTTTAGATATGCAAAATGCGCCTGTGCAAGATGTCTTCAACTACGTCTTAATGCTCGGTGATTTGAATGCTGTGAGAAATGGCAACACAATTTTTGTCGGGAGAAATCTGCCCTTTGCGATCGCCCCCAGGATTACGCGCAGCTTCCGATTGAATCAGGCGGCAGCAGAGGAAGCTCGTTGTTTTTTGCTGACAGGGGACTCTAGTATCACTGAAACCGTTACCGAAGAGCGAGAAGTAGAATCAACGGGGGAAGCATTGAGCCTTGAAGGTGGTGGGATCGGCACTCGATCACAAAGCTCTTCAGTGACGCGGGAAACGACGAGGGAATGTGTCGGTGAAGAGAGAACTGAAGGCCTATTCGCTAAATTCAGTAACTTGGATATTCTTACAGATGGACGCTTGAATGCGATTACGCTAGCGGGTGATCCGAAAACCATTGAAATTGCAAGCAACTTTTTAAAACAGTTAGATGCTCGTCAGCGGCAAGTAGCAGTAAACGTCAAAATTATTGATGTAACACTCACGGGAAATCGCTCTATTTCTTCTGATATTAAACTCCTACTTGAAGATCGTATTGGAATTAGCGCTGGAGACGGAATAATTTTATCCCCTAATGATCTCTCCAGAGGTAGCAGCATTTTTTCTGAATTCAATCCCGCTGGCATTGTTGTTGAACAAGGTAACCAACAAGTGTCTTTTGGAGAAGAATTTGATGCTTTCGATAGCTTAGATCCTGCAAATACAGTTTTTGTTGGGCCAATTGCGGACGCCATTGAAATTATAAATGCTTCGGGCTCTGATACTCCTATTACAGTATCAAAAGAGAATGAAGATCAAGTCGTTGCAGTAATTAGAACACTAGATGATCTAGGAAATGTTACGTTGTCTCTTCAAGGTTTAGGAGTAGATGTTCGTGATAGAGCAGTTGGTCGAGGAACTAACTTTATCGGTAATTTGGTTGCTGGCTTACTACGCAATACAACCTCTAAAATTATTGCTGACCCTACTTTAATCATTCAAGAAACTGAAACGGGTGAATTGCGTGTTACGGATCAGATCGTCAACAATGTGAGAATTGTGGCGGCGACGGGAGATAATACGAACGGCAACAATGCATCTACTGCTCTACCCGAGCCTGTTCTAGCTGAGGTCGGTTTAGTCGTGCCGATTACCGTAGAAAATATTGATGACAACGGTTTCATTACTTTAAACGTAACGCCTGAGGTATCAATCCCTGGAAATCAGGTAAGATTTGAAGCTGGTGACAGTGAAAATATCTTAACTTTGAAGCGTCAAAGTATTCTTAGTTCCGGTTCAGTACGCCTTCGTGATAACCAAACGTTGATCTTGGCAGGGGCGATTGATGAGCGAGATTTAACAACGACTTCTAAGGTACCTATTTTGGGTGATATTCCTATTCTCGGCTCTTTATTCAGAAGTACCACGCGAGAAAACAGCCGTCGTGAATTGCTCTTTATTATTACCCCCCAGGTTGTTGATGATTCAGACAATGCGATGTGGGGTTACAGCTATCAACCCAGCGAAACGGCCCGTGAAATGCTAGACAATGCCCGTTTCCCCACCCGTTAACCATCCGTAGGGGCTTGGTTCCCATGCCCTTGGTTTCTATTATTTTGGATTTGGAAACCAAATCCCTACGGTTATTGCGATGGCAAATCAATATAATCCGCAAATTCATCATCGGCGCTCCATTCGTTTGAAATCCTATGATTACAACCGGGCAGGTGCGTATTTTGTGACAATTTGTGTGCAGGCCCGTGAATGTTTACTTGGCACGATCACGGATAAAATCTTGCACTTAAACGAGTATGGAAAAATTGTTGAACAAGTTTGGAATTATTTGCCTAGACATTTTGAAAATCTAGAAATTGATGCCGCCGTGATTATGCCCAATCATTTTCATGGCATCTTAATTTGTACCGAACCTGAAACGACAGATTTCCCTGTGCCACCGCCAAAAGATGCTTTTAACGCCATTCGCAACAAAGGCGATCGCCCTTTTTACGAACAAAAAACAAACCTCGGCAAAATCATCGCCTATTTTAAATATCAAACAATGAAAAAAATCAACCAAAAACGCGGTCTAGTTGGGACAAAAATTTGGCAAAAAAACTATTACGAGCACATTATTCGCCATGAAAAATCTCTCAATATCCTCAGAGAATACATAGAAAATAATCCCTACAATTGGCACACCGACCAATTACACCCCAATATCCCATCGAAATGGTAGGGATTTGGTTGCCAGGGGATTTCATAATAATGGGATTTGGAGACCAAATCCCTACGGGAAAAACGGGACTGGCCGGATTCGAACCGGCGACCTAGCGCTTCAGATTGGTGTGGGTTTCCCCAACTCTCTGGACTATCTCTTCACCCTAAAAATACAGGAGATTTGGTTACCAAATCCCTACAGTTTCCGTAGGTGGTGGCCGTTATGCTGGGTTGGCGATGACCTTTCGCTACAAACGTTAGCATTCAAGATCCTCAAAAAAATTTGCCCCAAAACCAACCTGCTAGTCTCTGCACCTTCCTCCGGCGAGGCACCGAAAGGCTTGGCTCAGGGTTACCCTATGATGGAAATTTTCATCACTTAGGCTTCCTTGAATTTGACCACATTCAGCCATGGCGTTTCCGATCCATGCTGCCCGAAAGATTCAGGAGGCGCTTGCTCTATCCTGCTGAGCCACAGCCCCAATAAAGCGCCAAAATTATAACATAGCTTTTTTTCTATGCTAACTAGCGACCTGTTCTCGGATCAGTTGCACCGCTTCCCATAAATTTTCCACAATGAAATCTGGGTTGTGGGCGGCCAATAATTGGCGATCGCGAATCCCCGAAAGAACTGCAATCACGGGAATATTATGGCTCTGGGCCGAGCGAATATCGGCTTCTGTATCTCCCACCATCCAAGTGGTCTCTTTGGGACGCAGTCGGGCAAGGCTTTCTCCCATGAGCAACGGCTTTTGATAAAAATCTTGGTTACGATCCGTTGAGTCGGGTAAACAAAAACGGCGATCGCCCGGAAAAATATCCTGCAAAACCGGATGAAGCTGCAGAATTTTGTCTAGTTCGCTGTAACGGCGCATGGTAACGGTCATCACTTCCCAGCCCAAGCTTTGGGCCGTCGTCAATGCTTCCAATGACCCCTCAATCAGGCGATCGTGCACCATATTTTCAAGTCGATGCACATGGTCATCCCGGAGCCGCTTAAACTCTGGCAACTGATCTTCCCGGAGACCTGACCGCAAACCAATGTCTGCCTGGGAAGTTTTCCGTCGCTTTAAAGCCCAAAATTCCTCCTTTGTTAAGGGGGATAACGTTTGCTCCGGTGCTGCGACTTGGGTTAACCGCCAGCGATAAACACGGTAGTAGCGTTCTGACAGATCTACGACCACCCCATCAAAATCCGAAATCAACCTGACCATAACCTTGCTCTCATGCTCACAATACTTTAAAGATTGCCAGTATTAAACCAAACAATCTATCTCATTAAATAATTTTCGAGTTCAGGATATTTTCCAAAAAGCCCGTCAATACTGGCAAGCTGAGCCTGATACACCAGAGCTGTCGCAATAATCATGCGATCAAATGGGTCTCGATGAATAGGAGATAAATTTACAGCCCTTGCTGCAATTGTTGCCGTTAAAGGCAAAATCTCGATACCTGCCGGATCTAAAGCCTGCCGTATCCATTCTTCGGGGCGACAAGTCAGTTGCAAACGCTGTCGCTGACAGGCTAGAGCGATTTCGTAGCAAGATAGCGGCGAAACACCAACAACATCGACTCGTTCCAGCTTCTCAACCCAGTGGGACGGAAATTGATCAAAATCGCCATTGATGAGCCATAACCAAATATGGGTATCTAGGAGAATTACTTCAGACATTCCCAATCTGCTTCATCTACTAGGGGTGCCACAATATCACCGAGAACTTTCGCTTTGTCAGCCAAGTGTGATGGGGGAAAGTGGCGTTTTTTCTGAATCGGAGAACCTTCCTCAATGATCGTCACAATTACCCGTGCTTGATCAATTTGGGGCACTTCCCCAAGCCAAATCATTTGTCCTGCCTCATAAATTGCCTCGTAACTTTTCAGCATATCGATTCATCCAGAGCATTACCCATACATTTTAGAAGTTTTGTCCGATTCAAACCCAAAGCTAAGTTCAGAAGTAGTGGGGAGGAACAGACTAGGGGATAATCAACCTACTACGTTTTTATCGGATTTAATGTCTTCAGCCCGCCAACTCGCCTTTCTCGCCCTCCGGCAAATCATGTACCACAACGCCTATACCGATGTGGCCCTTGATCGAGTCCTCCACAAAAGTAACCTCACCGGGAGCGATCGCGCTTTGGTTGCCGAATTGGTCTATGGCACCGTCCGTCGCCAAAAAACCCTCGATGCGATTATTGATCAATTAGGGAAAAAGCCCATCGATCAACAACCGCCTGATCTACGGGCACTCCTTCAACTGGGTTTGTACCAACTGCGTTACTTAGATCAAATTCCCCCCTCGGCGGCGGTCAATACCAGCGTTGAAATTGCGAAAACCAATAAGCTGGGCCAATTAGCAGGGGTGGTAAATGGCTGTCTGCGTGGTTATCTGCGGCAACGGGACAAAGGCCATGATCCGCTCCAGTTACCAGAGGCAGCGGCAGAGCGGCTGGCTTTGCAATATAGTTTTCCGGAATGGCTGATTGGACAATGGCTTGAACAATTTGGAGCGGAGGAAACGGAACAGCTTTGTCAATGGTTTAATCGGCCTGCCCAACTGGATCTCCGGGTGAATCCCCTCCGGGCGAATGTCGCCGCTGTCCAGGAGAAACTCACCCAGGCAGGGGTCAAAGCCGAGGCGATCGCCAATTTACCCAATGCCCTGCGCCTGGTGGAAAAACGGGGTTTAATTCAAGATTTACCGGGTTACAAAGAAGGCTGGTGGACGATCCAGGATGCCAGCGCCCAGTTGGTGACTCACTTGCTCGATCCCCAACCAGGGGAAGTGATTATCGATGCCTGTGCAGCGCCCGGCGGCAAAACGACCCACATCGCCGAAAAAATGCAGGATCGCGGCACCATCTGGGCCAGCGATAAATATCAAGCCCGCATTAATAAAATTGAGCAAAATGCCCGCCGTCTCAAGCTCTCGATGATCCGCACCCTCATCGGTGACAGTCGCACCTATTCGCAGTTTCGCAATATGGCTGACCGGGTGCTGCTGGATGTGCCCTGTTCGGGATTGGGGACACTCCACAAACGCCCCGATATCCGCTGGCAACAAAACCCCCAGAAAATTACGCAACTGACTCAACTCCAGAGAGAACTGCTCACCACGGGGGCCACTTGGGTCAAACCGGGAGGCTATTTGGTCTATGCCACCTGCACCCTCAATCCGGCAGAAAATGAGGCGATCGCCAACCAATTTCTCGCGGAACACCCAGACTGGCGGATTGTCCCCCCCAGCCCCGATTCACCCGCTTTTCCCTATGCCCAGGAACAGGGTTGGATTCAGGTCTTACCCCAGCGTCACGACATGGATGGTTTCTTTATGGTGAAGTTGCAACGGCCTGCCTAGAGGGATTGGGCGATCGCCTCGGTGAGGGTTTGCAGGGATTCAGAAATTTTGACGGGATAGGTCTCAGGCTTTCCTAAACGTTTCACTTCATCGGGCAGTTGGCGCACGTTAGCCGTCGTTCGTTGGCGAATGGTTGCTAAATTCTCTGGAGGCGTAAGGCGTTTTCCTTGGGCCATCACTTTTTTGAGCAGAGGCATTTCTCCTGATTGGGGAGCTTCATTCACTAAACCGAGGCGATCCCGGCCAGCTTCTCGGTTACGGAAAATCTGCTTACAACCCGGATAGGTGGCTTTTCCGCTGGACTTTTTCATCGTCGGGCGATCGCCAATTTTCACTAATTTATACACGCCATTAACTGGGTCGCCTGTCACCAATTTCGTCCCCAAACCATAGCCATCAATGGTTGCCCCAGCCGCCTGGAGCCGCGCCATTTCCCCTTCATCGAGATCACCGCTGGCAAAGATTTTTACCGTCGTTGGTAACGCTTGCCGCACCTGTTGGGAGAGGGTTAATAAATCCCCCGAATCGAGGCGTACTCCCGCTAAATGGGTTTCGCCAGTTTGAATCGCCTTACCTAAACGCTCCGCCGCCGCCACGGTGTCGTAGGTATCAATGAGCAAAGGGGCCGCCGGAAAATAACGGTGAAACGCCCGGAACGCATCGTCCTCGGAGCCTTCGAGGGTGCCCACTGCCATCACCAAGGCATGGGCCATGGTTCCCACGGGTTTAATCCCCAACTGTTGTGCGGCTAAAACATTGGACGTGGCATCTAACCCGCCAGCCAAAGCTGCCCGCGCTGCCCAGGTAGACCCCTGGGGACTAAAAGCCCGCCTTGTGCCGAATTCTAATAATTGGCGATCGCCCGCAATGTGACGCATCCGTGCCGCCCGTGTTGCAATTAGGGTTTGGTAATTAATGGCATTGAGCACAAATGTTTCAATAATCTGGGCTTGCCACAGGGGGGCTTCGATCCGCAAAAACGGCTCCTGGGGAAAAATCACGGTTCCCTCTGGGACGGCCCAAAGATCCCCTGTAAAACGGCCCGTGGCGAGTAAATCCCAAAAGGCGGCTGGGGCTTGTTCAAAAATTCCGGTGCTGCGGAGATAGTCAATTTGCGCCTCCGTAAACCGTAATCCTTCTAGGTAGCTTAAAACCTGCTCCAGGCCCATCGCCATCAGATAGCCAAAGTCATCGGGCAAGCGACGGGTAAACATTTCAAAGCAAGCCGGGGTCTCCGCCAGTCCTTCCCCCACATAACAGGCTGCCATGGTGAGTTGGTAAAGATCCGTTAACAGACTGTAGTCCTGGGCCGTGATGTCTAAATTTTTCCCAGCCATGGTGCGTCTTTCGCCTCCAGTGAATTAATTTAGTGTTTATTTTACAATAAAAAATCTGGATCGGCTGCTTTTGGGGGTGAATGTTAAGATCCCATCAGAAAGTTCAGGGGAAAAAGATCCATGGCAACCCAACACCAGCGGCGATCGCAAAATGTGCCCGGTGACTTTTATGTGGACAGTAGTTGCATTGACTGTGACACTTGCCGTTGGCTCAGTCCAGAGATTTTTAACCGCCAGGATGGGCAATCCGCCGTCTACCACCAACCCCAAACCTCTGACCAAAGGCGGGCCGCCTTGCAAGCTTTATTAGCCTGTCCAACGGCCTCGATCGCCACCGAAACGGCACCGAAAGATCTCCCCACAATCCAAGCCGAGTTTCCCCTGCCCATTGCTGAAAATATCTATTATTGCGGCTACCATTCGCGCAAATCCTTTGGGGCCGCCAGCTATTTTATCCAGCATCCGGAAGGTAATATTCTCGTGGATTCTCCCCGCTTCCAACCCTCTTTAGTGAAGCAACTCGAAGCCCTAGGCGGCGTGAGATATTTATTTTTAACCCACCGGGATGACGTGGCCGATCACCAAAAATTCCATGATCATTTCGGTTGCGATCGCCTGTTGCACCGGGCCGATCTCCGGGAGGGAACAAAAGCCGTAGAAACCGTTCTCGAAGGCACCGAAGCGATCCCCTTTCTCAAGGACTGCCTAATTATTCCTGTGCCGGGCCACACCGAAGGCCATGCAGTGTTACTCTACCGCAATCAATATCTTTTTACCGGGGATCACCTAGCTTTTTCGGCGCGCCTGGGTCATTTGACGGGCTTTCGGAATCACTGTTGGTATTCTTGGACAGCGCAAATTGAATCGATGAAAAAACTCCTCTCCTACCCGATCACCTGGATTTTGCCGGGCCATGGCCGCCGCTACCAGGCCGACAGCGCAACCCTACACCAAGATTTAAAAGCTTGTATTCAGTGGATGGAGTCCGTGGCATGAGCGTAACGTTTTTCTGGTTGGTGGCGATCGCCAGTAACCTTTGTCTCATCGGGGTGAATTATATTCTCTGGCGAAAAGTTCGCCGTTGGCACCAGGATCTGCGCCTCAGTCGCCACCGTTTCGCCCTCAACGAACGCAAAATCAAAATTGTCGTAGAAGATTTAATTCAACAAGCGGACGTGATCCCTGCCACCACCCAACAGATCCAGATGAAAAAACAGCAAGGGCAGCAAGTCATCGCCCAGATTAAGCTGCTCCAACAACTCCTCCGGGCGTTAGTCTTTGTGCGACGTCGCCTCTGAAATTACCTGTTTACAAAGCCTGCAAGTAACCTGTTAACCGAGTTAAAGTACGCTGATTTTCCGCTGGTGTTCCTACACTAATCCGTAGGCCGCCCCCCGTGTGTCGAATTAAAGTCCCCTGGTTTTTCAGAGTTTCGACGAGGTTTGCTAAGGTTTCCGTCTGGGGTTCCATCGCTGGCTGGAGGCGACCATAGAGGAAATTCGCATCGCTCGGCCACACCCGGAAATTCGGCAGTTGCCCTAACGCTTGGTAAAGTTTCCCCCGTTCCTGTTGAGCTTCGGGAATGGTTTCCAACAGGCGATCGCCATGGTCGAGGGCGAGTCGGGCCGCCGCCTGGGAAAAACTGGGCAAATTATAGGGGAGGCGTACCTTTTCGAGGGCTTGGATAATTTCTAAACTGCCCACGGCATAGCCCACCCGCAGGGCTGCCAATCGGAACGCCTTCGAGAATGTCCGCAGGATCACCCAGTTGGGCCGCTGTAGGACTTCTGCCACCAAAGTTTTTTGACTGAATTCAAAATAGGCTTCGTCCACCACCACGAGAATATCCGGCGGCAAAGACTGGAGCCAGCTAATTTCTGCTGCCGTGAGACATTGGCCCGTGGGAGAGTTGGGATGCACCACAAACACCACCCGCACCGGTGCCCCTTGGGGTTGGTCAATGGCGTTTTGGGCCGCCGCAAGATCCCAGCTAAAATCTTCTGGCTGTCGGGCGATCGCCACGGTGTGAATTCCCAAAGTTTGCGCCAAAATGCGATACATCGAAAAAGTCGGCTCTGCCACCAGGATCGATCCTTCCCCGCCCAGGCAAGTGGCAATTAACAACGAGCGGATCAACTCATCGGAACCATTTCCCACGGAGATGTGAGCCGCTTGAATATCCCCGGTCAACTGCCCAGAACGATTCACATAGTCGGCAATACCTTCCTTGAGCGCCCCATGGCCCCCGTCAGGATAGCGGTTTGTGGCAATTTGATTTTGATAATGTTGAGCCAGAATTTCCTTGAGATCCGCTGGGAGATCGTAGGGACTTTCATTGGTGTCGAGAATATCTACCGGCGTATTTACCGGGCCACCGGGGTGGGACACATAGGCTTTGAGTTGGGCCAAGTCAGAACGCAAAAAGGACATAGGTGCTGTGCAAAAAAGAAGAATGAAAATCAATTCCCCAAGGGCATTGAAACGAACGCAAATGAAATGTAATCAATCTGTGAAATCGATCATAAGTGTGAACTACCCGACGCTCATTGCTAGGCAATAGAGCGCGGGCTTCCTGTTTCAACGGGAACTGCATCCAACAAAACAGACGTTTTGCCAGGTTGTCTTACACTCCCTCCACAGGCAGTATCGCTGGTTCCCAACGACAATACTTGAACTGAGTCCAGTCGAAGTATCCGCAAGCCTTCATTTCTGATATTGATTGCTGCATTGATGTCCCTGTCGTGATGAGTGCCACACCCTTCACAATTCCAAGTTCGGACATCCAGCGGCAGACTTCCCGCCCGGTTTAGACACACATGGCAGGTCTTGGAACTAGGAAAGAAGCGGTCAATCTCTAGATATACCTTCCCTTCCCACTCCGCCTTGTACTTGAGCATCGTGCAAAACATTCCCCAGCCCGCATCACTAATTGCCTTGGCTAGATTATGATTTCTCACCATGCCCTTTACATTGAGATTTTCCACCACAATCACTTGGTTTTCGTTCACTACCTTGCGGGATAGCTTGTGGAGAAAATCCCCTCGACAGCGCGCAATCTTGCCATGGACTTTTGCCACCGCCAACCTTGCCTTCTGTCGATTCCGACTCCCTTTCCGTGTCCGAGAAAGCCTTTGCTGTTTTCGCCTTAGGTTCCGTTGATGATTGGCAAAATGCCGGGGGTTTGCAAACTTAGAACCTTCACTGGTGATGGCAAAGTGAGTTAATCCCACATCAATTCCTACAGCCTTGCCTTTCTGTTTTGACTCAACCTTTTCTTTCCCGTCACCTACTAGTACAGAAGCAAAATACTTCCCATCAGGGTTCCGTGAAACAGTGACAGTTTTTATCGTCCCCTCAAAAGGACGATGGATGCGACAGTAAATAGCTCCAATCTTGGGTAGATGTACGTAATCCCCCTCAAATTTGACATTCTGGGGGTAGCTAATGGATTGCTTTCCATGCTTTGACTTGAAGCGGGGCAACATTGCCCGCTTCTCAAAGAAGTTTTTGTAGGCAGTCGAGAGATTGAGGGCGACCGCCTGAAGACATTGAGAATAGGGTTCTTTTAGCCACTCATGCTCCTTTTTGAGAGCAGGTAAAAGCTCTTGAAGATAGCCACGGGATAAACCTTTTCCAGTTGCCTGGTAAGTCTGTTGACACAAATGCAGCGCATAATTCCAGAACCAGCGAGCACAACCAAAAGATTTCGCCAGAGAAACCCGTTGAGTGGCAGTAGGGTAAAGTCTGTACTTGTAAGCGCGATACATTTATCGGGAGAAAAGAAACGTGATAAATAAATTTGTAGTGTAGCATCAGATAAAAGCTTGTCTCATCCCCATCGAAGGGAATCGACAAGCGCAGGATGTCCGTGTTGTTGCTGAGTTTACCGAAGCATCCCGATGCTGAAGTGAACTGCCCCGCCGCAAGCAGCGGAGCTTCCTACCCAAAGAACAGCTTTCTATTCCGAGGAATAGCGAGTCTTAATATTCTGGCGATAGGCTGACTCCCCAGTTCCTGAGGGCAAAACTCATGGTCACAAAAAATACTTTGTATGTGTCTAGCTTGGTTTTCGCTATCTGTTGCCATGTCAACACCATGATTATAGAGGATTACGCCCTAAGGGGCGGGGATTTCAACCCATTGCCGTTAAAATTACAGCGTTCGACTGAGCTCACGCCGAAGTCGCGGGACTTACTGCCTCCCGAACCCACCAAAAGTTAAGGTTGCGTTATGTAAAAATAATGTTGGTGCAGTGGGGAGTCGCCTTAGCCTAAAAATTGGGAATTTTCCTGCACCGTTATTTCACGTTTTCCACTTCCTATCTAAACGCAAATCACCATGAAATTGGCAGCCAGAGTCGGTCAAATCAAGCCTTCGATTACCCTCACAATCTCCGCAAAAGCAAAGGCCATGAAGGCGGATGGGATTGACGTGTGCAGCTTTAGTGCTGGAGAACCAGATTTCGACACCCCCGATCACATTAAAACCGCTGTCAAAGCCGCCCTTGATGCGGGAAAAACCAAATATGGCCCTGCCCCCGGAGAACCGGCCCTGCGTCAGGCGATCGCCAAAAAATTACAGACAGAAAATAATCTCCCCTACAACCCCGAAAACGTGATCGTTACCAATGGCGGCAAGCACGCCCTCTATGGTTTGATGATGGCTCTCATTGAACCGGGGGATGAGGTGATTATCCCGACCCCCTACTGGTTGAGCTATCCAGAAATGGTAATTTTAGCGGGCGGCACCCCGATCTTCGTCGAAACCACGGCAGCAACGGGCTACAAGATCACTCCGGATCAGTTGCGCCAGGCGATCACTGACAAAACGAAATTATTTGTTTTCAATTCCCCTTCGAATCCCACCGGGGCCGTCTACAGTCCGGCAGAGGTAGCGGCGATCGCCCAGGTTTTAGTGAAGAAACAAGTGTTGGTGGTGGCCGATGAAATCTACGAAAAAATTCTTTACGGGGATGCCGTTCACCAGAGTATTGGCTCCGTGAGTGACGAAATTTTTCCCCTGACGATCACCTGTAACGGCTTCGCTAAGGCGTTTTCGATGACGGGTTGGCGCTTGGGTTACATTGCCGCGCCGGTGGAACTAATTAAGGGTATGACGACGATCCAGAGCCACAGCACCTCCAACGTTTGCACCTTTGCCCAATACGGGGCGATCGCCGCCCTAGAAGGAGGACTTGATTGCGTCCAGGAAATGTTAACCGCCTTTAGTAAGCGTCGGGAAGTAATGCTGGGGGCGATTCAAGATCTGCCGGGTTTGAGTTGTCCATCCCCCGACGGTGCCTTTTATCTTTTTGTGGATATCAGTGCCTATGGTCTCGATTCCCTCAGCTTCTGTAAACAGCTCCTCGCCGAGCAGCAGGTGGCGGCGATCCCTGGGGTGGCCTTTGGCAACGACCGCTGCATTCGTTTGTCCTACGCCACAGATCTCGACACCATTGAAAAGGGAATGTCCCGTCTTGGCAAATTTCTCCAGTCCCTCTCAAGGTAAGTAAAATTTTGCCGAAGCCCAGTGCTTACTGCTATAAATCAGGGGTGAATTTCTAATTGACTTTATGGCCGAGCTTGACGATCACACTCTCCCCAATCCCGACTCAACATCGACGGAGTTTTCTTCTAACTCCAGTGAAAGCGCGACTCCGGAGATTGTTACGGAACGTGATGATCTCAACCCAAAAGAGCCAGAAGCAGCCATGGCGACCCCGGAGTTGCAGTTCGGCCTTGAAGCTGACCACCTCACCCTAGTCTTACCCACCACCCAGACCTATGAAATTGAGGCTTGGGACACAATCTGGGCCAATTTTCAGGAGCAGTTGAAGGCTGCTGCTGATTTTCCGGTCGCCCACGTTCACTTAATCGCTCAAAATCAACTGGTAGGGGGCCGTCAACTCCAGGAACTGGCTGACCTACTCAAACCCCACGACCTAAAGCTCAAACGCATTTACACCAACCGACGGCAAACGGCGATCGCCGCCGCTACAGCAGGTTATAGCGTCGATCAAGATCCCCCGAATCAACTGTTGGCGGATGTTCCTCTAAAGTTAAAACCGCTCTTGGCTCCCGATAAAGAACCGGAGGTGTTGTACATTGACCAAACCGTCCGCTCCGGAGTTGAAATCGTCTATCCCGGTTCGGTGATTGTCACAGGGGATGTCAATCCAGGGGGAAGCATCGTCGCGGACAAAGATATTGTGGTTTGGGGCTGTTTGCGGGGGGTTGCCCATGCTGGTGCAAAAGGCGATCGCACCGGACGCATTATGGCCCTTCAAATGGAGCCGACCCAACTGCGCATTGCCGATGTTGTCGCCCGTGCTGCCCCCCAGGCCGTTGAGCAACGAAAGCCAGAGGTGGCCTATCTGACCCAAGAGGGAATTCGTCTAGCTCCGGCCCTCAAATTTTCGAAAAACTACCAATATCAAGCCGATCAACAGCATTGGCAGGAAACATCTGATCCCCTCTTACCTGTAATATCGTAGCTAAGCTGCCGCAACCAGTGGCTATGTCGTAAGCTTATTGAATTATTTATCCACCCAGAAGTCTATGAGTCGCGTTATCGTTGTGACCTCCGGAAAAGGAGGCGTCGGCAAAAGCACCTGTACCGCCAACCTCGGTTCGGCCTTGGTCAAGCTCGGCAAAAAAGTGGCCCTGGTCGATGCGGATTTTGGTCTGCGAAACCTGGATTTGCTTTTGGGTTTAGAAAATCGCGTTGTCTATACGGCCATTGAGGCGATCGCCGGAGAATGTCGCCTCGAACAAGCCCTTGTGAAGGACAAACGGCAGAATGGTCTCGTCCTCCTGCCAGCGGCCCAAAACCGGAATAAAGAATCCGTCACTCCCACCCAGATGAAACAGCTCATTATGCGGCTGAATAAAGCTTTTGATTATATTTTGGTGGACAGTCCGGCGGGCATCGAGATGGGTTTTCGGAATGCGATCGCCGCCGCGAGGGAAGCACTGATTGTCACAACCCCCGAAGTGGCTGCCGTACGTGATGCAGACCGGGTTGTGGGTCTTTTAGAAGCCTATGGCATTAAACGGACGCGCCTCATTGTGAATCGCCTCAAGCCAGAAATGGTCAAGCAAAATGAAATGATGAGCGTCGAGGATGTCCTCGAAATTCTCGCCATTCCGCTCCTGGGGATTATTCCCGACGACAAACAAGTAATTGTTTCCAGTAACCGGGGCGAACCGTTGGTGCTAGGAGACAAACAAAATGACCTCCCTGCCACCGCGTTTATGAATATTGCCCGCCGTCTAGAGGGGGAAAAAGTGCCCCTGTTAAACCTAATGGCCAACCAAGAGGGATTCCTTGCCAAAATTCGCCGGATCTTTGCCAGTTAACTGCTGTCTCTGATGCGGAATATCGCCCTCATTCCCCTCTATGCTGAAATCTAATTAATGTTTCCCTTTGTAATGAGTCATGATCCAGGAATTACTTGAAAAGCTGCTCCATTGGCAGTCTCCCAAGAGCAGTGACGAAGCAAAACGACGCCTCAAGCTGGTCATTGCCCACGACCGGGCGGGCCTCAGTCCCGAAAAAGTCGAGGAGATGCGCCAGGAAATTTTGGCCGTCGTCGCTAAATACGTCGAGGTGGATCCAGAGGAAATGGAGTTCGACCTTTCGAGTAGTGACCGGATGACGGCTTTAGTGGCAAATCTGCCCATTCGCCGGGTGCGGGATATTCGTTCCCTAGAATAGTTTTTTACGCGAAGATCCGATGATTCTGGCACAATAGGGCAAGCAGTTAGCATCAGTAGGAGTTGTTGGTCATGTTGGCACAAATTTTGGCGATCGCCGTTGCCCTGGGGAGCGGATTGCTATTTCTGACTGCCTTTATTTTCCCGAAACTCCACCGCCAAGATGACTTTTTTTGGAGCACTGTTGGTCTTTTCTACGCCCTCGTCCTTTGGGTTTGTGCTGGTCAAATGGCTGGGGCCATCCTGTTGGGGCAATTGGCCAGTGTAATCCTCCTCGGTTGGTTTGCTTGGGAAACCCTCCGACTCCGCCAGGCGATCGCCGACCCCAGTAAAATCCCCAACCTCGACAAAGTTTCCCTGGTTGGCTACGTCAAAGACCGCTTTAAAAAACCTAAAGTCGCGCCGACCTCAGCCACCAAAACATCGAAAAAATCTTCCTTCGATTCCTCTAAAGCCCCTGACCCCGCAAAGGAAGCTCCAGAAACCTCTACACCATCTGAGTCTCCTGAAACGGCCCCAGTTACATCTCCCGAAACTGAAAAGCCGACCCCAGAACCAGCAACCCCCTCTGCTTCAAAAGATTTAGACAAAGCTGACTCGACAAAGCCCGTTCCCTCGCCAGAAGAAGCTTCTGAGACACCCACGGAAGTATCCGACACCCCAGAAACAGAAAGCGACGCCATCACCGATCCACCGATTACGGCACAACCCTCTAAAAAAGGATTTTCCTTCGGTCGGCTATTTGGACGTAAAACCGCATCTACCGCAGCCCCAACGGAAACCAGTGCATCAGCAGGAGACGAAGATATTGAGCAAATTTTTGCCGAAGAAAAAGATGCGTCTGAGCCAGACACTGCTGTTAATGATGTCACCGACGAAACTTCCCCTCTAGAGGAACCCCAAGCTGAATCTGCCGAAGCAGCAACCCAGGCAGAAACAGAAGCCTCGGCTGAATTAGGCGAAACCTCCAAAACCGAAGATACTCCCAAAGATTAGGGATCGCCCCAAGAATTCGCTATGATCTTTGACTGAAGCGTATCATTGATCTCCCGTGCCCTATGGATACCAAAGCCTTTAAACGTTCCCTAAATCACTCTGAAAATTACTATCGCCAAGGATTTGGCCATAAAGATGAAGTGGCTGGCATGATGACCAGCGAATATCAAAGTAGCCTGATCCAAGAGATCCGTGACAACAACTATGAGTTAACCCGTGGTGATGTCACCATTTACCTGGCGGAGGCGTTTGGCTTTTGTTGGGGGGTAGAACGGGCAGTGGCGATGGCCTACGAAACCCGCAAGCATTTCCCTACGGAAAAAATCTGGGTAACAAACGAAATTATCCACAATCCCTCGGTGAATAATCGTCTGAAGGAGATGAATGTTCATTTTATTGAGGTGGTTGATGGCGCTAAGGATTTTAGTGGCGTGGCGAATGGCGATGTGGTGATTCTGCCGGCCTTTGGGGCGACGGTGCAAGAAATGCAACTGCTCAATGATCGCGGTTGCACGATTGTGGATACCACCTGCCCTTGGGTTTCTAAGGTGTGGAATTCCGTTGAAAAGCATAAAAAGAAAAATTACACTTCGATTATCCACGGCAAATATAAGCATGAGGAAACGGTAGCTACTAGCTCTTTTGCTGGCACTTACCTCGTTCTGCTGAATCTAGAAGAAGCGGAATATGTGCGGAATTACATTCTCCATGGAGGCGATCGCCAAACGTTCCTCGACAAATTTAAAAATGCCTATTCCGAAGGGTTTGACCCTGACAAAGATCTAGACCGTGTGGGCGTGGCGAATCAAACCACCATGCTCAAGAGCGAAACGGAACAAATGGGCAAACTGTTTGAACAGACGATGCTCGAAAAATTTGGCCCGACGGAAATTAATGACCACTTCATGAGCTTCAACACGATCTGTGATGCTACCCAAGAGCGGCAGGATGCGATGTTTGACCTCGTGGAAAAAGATTTAGATCTGATGGTCGTCATCGGTGGCTTCAATTCCTCCAATACCACCCACCTCCAGGAAATCGCCGTCGAGCGCAATATTCCTTCCTATCACATCGACAGCGGCGATCGCCTTTTAGGGAATAACACCATTGCCCACAAACCCCTCGATGGTGAAATCACGACCCAAACCCACTGGCTCCCGGCTGGCAAACTAAAAATTGGTGTGACCTCCGGCGCGTCTACCCCCGACAAAGTTGTTGAAGACGTCATTGCGAAAATCTTTGCTGAAAAAGCCCAACCAGCGGCCTTGGTCTAACTTTTTCAGGCACCGTTAAACATCCGCAAACGTAAAAAATATTCACCCCGTCCTAATGCTGGCGATCGCCTGGGGATGGGGATTTTTTTATTGGGGAAATTCCTGGCTCGGTTTTCCTAAGTATTTGCGCAAATAGGGCGAAAACACCTCATAAATCAAAGTTAAGGGTTTACCATCGTGCCAAAACAGATAATGGCGGCCCCAAAAAGGCCCTTCCTCCTGAAAAGCGGCTTCTAGGATTGGCGATCGCCCCAGATAAATCCCTTGAATATCCCGGTACAGTTCCGTGTGGAGCCGTGACAAACTCTCCCAAATGGGCAAACTGCGATTTTGCAAATAATCATCCACATGGTTCGCATCCCACCAGGACGTTGCATAGGCTAAACGTTGTCCCCCCGCCGTCCGTAACCACACCTGACGGCGTAAATGGGGTGTTGGAATCGCAGAAATCAAACTTGGTGCCCCATCATTATCCGTACCAATGGGGGACATATCGATCACATCGACCTCAATTTTTTCCCGTGTCAGTAGACCCAAATGGCGGGTCGGCGAACCATCCCCCAAGAGCAAAATTTGCCAGGGTGGGGCGAGTTGGCTGTGGGGGAGTCCCTTTTGTACTTCGGCCATCCCCCCTTGCCAGATGGGTTCTAAACAGTGCCACTGACGCTCTTTAGACGTTGCCAAAAACGGAGAATTGAGTGCTAGAGTCAAGATTCTTCACAAAACTTCAACTAAACTGATCATAAACAATTCTTGTCCACCCTGCCGCTGGGGTTCTCACTGTAACCAGGGCAAATTGACATCCCTCAGTGCTTATGTTTTGATAGTATATTGGCTCTGTTATAGTTATTTCTATAGAAGTTTTTCACAGTTAAAACAAATGGTAAAGCTCCGTCTAAAGCGTTTTGGTAAGAAAAGAGAAGTTAGCTATCGTCTTGTGGCTGCCCAAAGCACCAGCCGCCGCGATGGTCGTCCCCTAGAAGAACTCGGATTTTATAATCCCCGTACCGATGAAACTCGCCTGAATGTGCCGGCGATCGTGAAGCGCCTCAAAGAAGGTGCCCAACCGACAGACACAGTGCGTGACCTCCTCGAAAAAGCTAAAGTATTCGACCAAGTTTAATGTCTAATTTAGACGATCTGTCTAGTGCATCCCATTCAGCAACGGCAAACTACGAAAAATTAACCAAATTTCTTCTAGAGCCATTGCTTGATGACCCCCAATCCCTGGCGATAGATTGCGAACAGCTATCGAGTAGCAACCGGGTTTTGATCCGTGTTGCTTTTGAGCAAGAGGATAAGGGAAAGGTCTTTGGGCGTGGCGGTCGAAATCTACGGGCCATTGAAACCGTACTCAATGGGGCTGCCACCAATCCTCAGCAAAAAATTTCCTTGGATGTATACGGTAGCCATGATGGTAATGGTGGCCAGAGAGAGCGTTCCTCTGGTTCCTCTCGTGCTAGAAGGGAAGACGGTCGGCGTGGTCGCACTTCCCGACGGCCCCGCACGCCGAAGCCCAGCCCCCAGTTGCGGAACTCCGACGAGGGTTAGGCTATTTTTGCGTTGCGACAAAATTGAAACGGTATCCCTGGTGGATGCTTCCGGAGACTCCAGTCGCCCTTTGGTTTGGAGTCTTTGTTATTAGTACTGCTATGCCTAGGCTTCAGTTTGGACGGTTCAGTTATCTTCGAGGCGATACCCAAGTTCGGCGAGGCGGGTGCGGGATTGGCGCCATTTGGGTTGAACTTTAACGAAGAGTTCGAGATAAACTTTACCAGCGATCAGTTTTTGGATTTGCTGACGGGCGGCGGTGCCAATGGTTTTAAGCATGGCCCCTTTTTTGCCGATGATGATTCCTTTTTGGGAATTGCGTTCGACGTTGATAGCGGCACGGACTTCGGTAATTTCTTCCCCTTCATTGACTTGTTCAATGGCGATCGCCACGGAATGGGGAATTTCCTGGCGGGTGTGGAGCAAAATTTGTTCCCGGATTAGTTCGGCCATAATAAAGCGTTCGGGCTGGTCGGTAACGAGGTCGGGGGGGTAATAGTAGGGGCCAGGATCGAGAGCCTGAATAAGTTTGTCTTGGAGTTCGGGGAGGCGATCGCCAGCGAGGGCCGAAAATTCTTGGAGTTGCCAATGGTTTTGGGTGGCAAGGGCTTGGTAGGAGGCAAAAATCTCCGGGCGGTTGTCGGGGCGCTGGTCGATTTTGTTGACCCCAAGGATCACCTTGGCTTCGGTTTTGACCAAAAAATCCGCGATAAATTGATCGCCTTTACCCAGGGGAACCGCACCATCAACGATAAACACCACTAAATCTACGGCCCCAACGGTACTGCGGGCGTTTTTGACCAAAATTTTCCCCAGCTCGTGGTGGGGCTTATGAATCCCAGGGGTATCGACAAAAATAATTTGCGCTTGGTCAGTGGAGAGGATGCCCCGGAGGCGATTACGGGTGGTTTGGGCGACGGGGGAGGTGATCGCCACTTTTTGACCGATCAATTGATTCATCAGGGTGGATTTGCCCACATTGGGACGACCGATCAGGGCAACAAAACCAGAGCGAAAATCGGCGGGGGCAACGGGAATAGTCGGGTTGAGATCAAAGTCTTGGGTCATGAATTTGTGCGATGTGGCGTGTTTTTATCTTACTGGGTGGAGGGGTTGCCAGAGACGGGGGATACCTTCTGTAACGATGAGGGTGATCGCCAAATAGCGCCCATAATTCACCAGGCCAATTGGGGGCAGCACGAGACTCGCTCCTTTCAGCAGGAGATAACTGAGAATTAGGATCACCAACCCGCCGAATCCGAGCATTATTTTGTCGCGGTAGCCCTGGGGCGGCGTAAAGGTAAAACTTGGAAGCACCAAAAAACCGCAGAAAATTCCCAGTAAATCTGCTAATCCCGGCAAGGTGATCGCCACCAATCCCCCCAGGCCCCAAAAGCTAAGTTTTTGCCAAAGTTGATAATTCGGTAAGGGAATCATTCCGTTGAGCCACAGGCCAACGCTAATCCAAAAAATTCCTAAGAGTATCCCAGCGGCCACATCCACCGGAAAATGAACGCCCAAATATAAGCGCGAGAGACAGACCAAAACAATAATTGCGATCGCCACAAACCACAGCCAGATCTTTTGATGTAACCAGGCGATCGCCCCCCAGAATGTTGTAATTCCTTGGGCATGGCCGCTGGGAAAACTAAAACTACCCTCCGTATGAAACGCTTCTGGGGTAATTACCGCCGGATTAACCACATAGGGACGGGGCAAGGCAAAGGCATTTTTCAGAACAAGATTACTGATCACACTCAGGGTCAAAATGAGGGTTAGTAGCCGACCCTGACGGGGATCTAGTAGCCAATAATACAAACTCAACAACAAAATATAAATTGCCTCTCCCCCCAGGTGCGTTACCCCCAGAAAAAAGCCCAAAAACCTGTCCCCAAAAACCTTCTGTAAAAACTCGATGAACAACATTGCGTTAAAGTAAAAACACGGAAAAACTTTGAATTGCCAGCGCTTCGCCCATGACTTCCATCCTAGTGCCCAGTCCACGCCTCAACCAACCAACGATTAAGACCCTGGCCAATGGGTTGACAATCATTGCCGAACAGGTGCCGGTTGATGCCGTGAGCCTCAATGTGTGGCTCAATGTGGGGTCTGCGGTGGAAGCCAACAGCATTAATGGAATGGCCCATTTCCTGGAGCACATGGTCTTTAAGGGAACGCCCCAAATCGGCAATGGCGAATTTGAACAGCGCATCGAAGCTAAAGGAGCCGTCACCAACGCCGCCACTAGCCAAGAATACACCCACTATTACATTACCTGTGCGCCCCAGGATTTTGCGGAACTTGCGCCCCTGCAACTGGACGTGGCGATAAATCCTAGCATTCCCGATGCTGCCTTTGAGCGGGAACGCCAGGTGGTGCTCGAGGAAATTCGTCGTTCCGAGGATAATCCCCGCCGTCGCACCTATTTCCGCGCCATTGAAACGGGATTTGAGCGGTTGCCCTACCGTCGTCCGGTGCTCGGCCCTAGTGAGGTGATTGAAAATCTTCAAGCCCAACAAATGCGGGATTTCCACGGCTTTTGGTACCAACCCCAGCGGATGACTGCTGCCGTTGCCGGAAATCTAGAAGGCGATCGCCTGATTGAATTAGTCGCCGCAGCCTTCGATAAACTGTATCAATCCCAACCCACAGCAACCGTTCCCACCTTTGACGATCACTCTCCCGAAGCCCCTTTTCAAAATATTGTGCGTCGTCATTATGAAGATGAAGGCCTACAGCAAGCTCGTTTAGTGATGATGTGGCGTGTGCCGGGGCTAACGGATTTAGAAGAAACCTATGCCCTCGATATTTTGGCGACGGTGTTAGGGCAAGGTAAAGTCTCGCGCCTCGTGCAGGATCTCCGGGAAAAAAGAGGTCTAGTGACTCAAATCAGCGTTAGTAACTTCACCCAAAAACAACAGGGCGTGTTTTACATTTCTGCCCAATTGCCAGCGGAGCACATCCCTGCGGTAGAAGCGGCGATTCTTGAACAAATTCAAACCATTCGTACCGCTTCTATTTTGCCCAACGAATTAGAGCGGGTGAAAACTCAAGTGGCTAATCGCTTTATTTTTGGCAATGAACGGCCCAGCGATCGCACCAATTTATACGGTTACTATTACTCGCTATTACGGGATCTCGAACCCGCTTTAAATTATCCGGAATTACTCCAAGCCATTACCCTCGAAACCATTCAAAAATCTGTACAAAAATATCTCAATCCCGAAGCTTACGGCATTGTTACCCTGACGCCACCTGCCTAAACTTCGAAAGTATGTCAGTCTCTTCTTTAAGAATATTTTGCTTGTTGAAATAAGTTGGTAGTACGGACGATATCCTGAGGGAATAAACCCGTGGGTTAGGACAAGGCAGTGGCAGACTATCAACTTTTAATAGACCTCCATAAAAATGCTGAACGTCAAGGGCCTGGGGGAAATCCAGAAACTAAACTTGCCCTTGATCTGTTGGGAATAGATAAAACTGCTCCCTTAAAAATTGCTGATATCGGTTGCGGGACAGGGGCTTCGACATTGGTACTTGCGGAACAATTAAACGCGCAGATTACCGCAGTCGATTTCCTCCCGGATTTTCTCGAAGTCCTTGAAACGAGAGCAAAACAAAAAGAACTTTCTGAAAAAATATCGACCCTGTGCTGCTCCATGGAAAATTTACCCTTTAATGATGCAGAATTTGACGTAATCTGGTCTGAGGGAGCAATCTATAATATCGGCTTTGAAAAAGGGATCAAAGATTGGCACCGTTATCTAAAATCAGGTGGATTATTGGTCGTTTCAGAAATCACTTGGCTTACAAATTTTCGTCCGCTAGAAATTCAAAAATATTGGGAAGTTGAATATCCAGAAATTGATCTGGCCTCTGCAAAGTTTGCTTTACTCGAAGAGCACGGCTACTCACCAATCGGTTATTTTGTTTTGCCAGAACATTGTTGGTTAGAAAATTATTACCAACCGATGCAGGTGCGTTTTCAAGATTTTCTAAATCAAAATAATCATAGTGAAGATGCTCACAGTATTGTTGAAATGGAAACGCGCGAAATTGAATTATATGAACAATACAAAGCCTATTACAGTTATGGAGTATATATTGCCAGAAAATTGAATTGAAAAATAGCTAAATTGTTTTCACTTCAGGCCAATGACCTATGATTTTTAGAGCCTTGTTAGTTGGGATTCTAATTGCTTTTGGAGAAATTATTAATGGCAATTTTCGCGTTAGGTATCTCCAGAAAAAGTTTGGCCGCCGCACAGGAAAAAATATTAGCCTCTGCTCAGGAATCTTGCTTTTTACCTTGATTGCCTACTTTTGCTTGCCTTGGATCAAGCCTCAAAATCTACTTGAGTGTGCTGGCATTGGCTTGATTTGGGTTATGGTGATGTTGTCTTTGGATTTGTACTTTGGCAGAGTTGTATTTCGATTACCATGGCAAAAAATTGTGGATGATTTCAACCCACTCAAAGGTAATTTCTTAGGCATTGGTATGCTTGTTTTGTTGTTTTGCCCCAGCATAATATTTTTACTCAAGTGATCTTTTAAAAGCGGCGATCGCCTTTTTCTTTCACTAATGAGGCATTCCCCATTTAAAGATTGCCGATCCCCAAGAGAGACCCGCCCCAAAGCCAGAGGTGGCCACCGTTTGACCCGGTTTGATTTTGCCAGCCCGCACCGCTTCATCGAGGGCAATGGGGATCGAGGCCGCCGAGGTGTTGCCATATTCCTGGAGATTGGCAATTACCTTTTCTGAAGGCAGCTTTAAGCGTTTTGCCACGGCATCAATAATCCGCTGATTGGCTTGGTGGAGAATGAGCCAATCAATATCTTCTGTGGTGAGACCTGCCCGAAATAGGGTTTTTTCAATGACTTCCGGCACTTTCGCCACCGCAAACCGGTAGACCTCGCGCCCATTCATGGTGATTGCTCGGTAGCCACCTTTTTGAATTGACACATCATGGATTAAATATTTGGGATGCCCGTCGTAGGCAAGATTCAGGCATTCGTTTTGGCTACCGTCGCTGTACATCTCAAAGCCGAGCAACTGATCCTGGGGGCTGCTCTGACAGACCACGGCCCCAGCGCCATCACCGAATAACACACAGGTGGTGCGATCGCCCCAATCCACCCACCGGGACAACACATCGGCACCAATCACAACAATTTTTTGAAAGGTGCCCGTCCGAATATACTGGGCTGCTGTCACTAAACCGAAAACAAATCCAGAACAGGCCGCCGTCAGATCAAAGGCGGTGGCATTTTTTGCGCCGATCAACTGCTGCACTTTCCCGGCACTGCCAAACAAATCATCCGGTGTGGAGGTCGCCAGGATAATCAAATCAATTTCTTCTGGGTGTAAATGGGCGGCGGCGATCGCCTTTTTTGCCGCCTCTGCCGCCAGTTCACTCAAACTACTATCTTCTGGAAGTAAATGACGATTTGCGATCCCCGTTCTCGTGCGAATCCACTCGTCTGAAGTCTCTACCAACTGACTCAGATCATCATTATGGATGACTGCTTTTGGTGTGGCAGAGCCACTTCCTGTAATGGCAATACCTGCCCCATCAAATTTCAATGCTCGACTCCCTTCCTTCCTCGGAGATGATTCATCTGATAGTAATTCATTCACTCGCTTTTTTCTATCATGGCACTGGATGCCACTTCAGAGAGTGTGGTGGTGGAGTTCGTTTGCTGCTCAAGCAGAGCTTGGTGTTCCTCCGTGTAATTTTGAATCCGTTGGATTACCTGGTTGTCAATTGCTTCTTTGGCTAAACGAATTGCATTAAAAATAGACGGCGCCTTCGAGCTACCATGGCTAATGATACACACCCCAGCCACTCCAAATAGCAGTGCGCCACCGTGTTCTGCATGATCAATGCGTTGCTTAATTCGCTTCAGGTTTGGAGTTAATACCGCCGCCCCAAGTTTGCCCCGCAGACCACGGGGTAATTCTTCTTTTAAGATTTGTAGGAGCACTGCGCCGACTGATTCTGCAAACTTTAAGAGGATATTTCCCGTAAAACCATCGCAGACCACCACATCAAACTCACCGGACAGCACATCCCGTCCTTCGGCGTTCCCCTTGAAAGGAATTGCAGGGTTACTACTCAATAGTTCGTGGGTTTTTAGGGCCAGTTCGTTGCCCTTGGAAGGCTCCTCACCAATATTCAATAAGCCCACCTGTGGTTCCCGGTTCCCCAGGACATACTTACTATAAATAGTCCCCATCAGGGCAAATTGTTCGAGATATTTCGGACGACTATCGACATTCGCTCCCACGTCGAGCACAATTACTGACCGCTCAGGATCAAGGGTCGGAAATACAGCCCCGATTGCAGGCCGATCAATGCCCTTAATGCGACCTAATTTCAAAAGAGCCGCAGCCATCGCCGCCCCAGAATGCCCCGCTGAAACGACGGCATCGGCTTGTTTTTTACGGACAAGCTGCATCGATAAATTAATTGACGCTTTGGGCTTGCGCCGAATGGCCACGAGGGGTTCTTCGCACATTTCCACCACTCCTTCGGCTTCTACCACATGGAGAAACTGGTTGGCTGGAGATGAATGTTCGTCTAAATACTTTTGAATGCGGACAGGGTCACCGACTAGAAAAACTTCTACATTGAGTTCTTCTACGGCTCGGATCGCCCCAGCAACGATTTCGTCTGGAGCATAATCTCCCCCCATAGCGTCTACGGCTATTTTTGCGCGTGTCGATGACATTTTTATCAGGAATAGAAGCCTTCAACATATTACCAGAAGCCTGTTGGGTCACTGAAGTCACGGCTGAGAAGATTTTGATGTTGATATCATTGACCCAAATTTTGATTGTGATTTTGCATTGACGGGGATCAATGGGGGTTTACGGTATGTTAAATGGGTTAACTTTGGGGATTTTGGGTTTTTTGGGCTTTTTTCAGCAAGGGGATGGCACGGATTTGGCGATCGCCCCCTATGCAAGCTTGCAATGGCAAGAAGCGGGTCTCTTTGAGATTCGCTACCAACAGGACACCAATACCCAAACCATCGTGGATCGATACTTAACGCAATTGGATTCTGGCGGCAAAGATCCGGCGTTACAGGGCATTTGGCTAGAATCAGCCTGGTCAACCCTGGGGAGCCACCAGGGAAATCAACCGTTGTCGGCGGCCTCGCTAACGAAAATTGCGACGACCCTAGCGGCCTTGGAGCAGTGGCCGTTGACCCATCGTTTTAGCACCCGTGTTTACACAACGGGGACGGTGGCTAATGGTCTAGTTCAGGGAGATTTGGTTATTGAAGCGGGTGGCGATCCTTTATTTGTTTGGGAAGAGGCGATCGCCCTGGGCAATGCCCTAAATCAAGCTGGAATTCGTCAAATTGAAGGAGATTTGCTCATTATCGGTGACTTCATGATGAACTATGTTGCTGAGCCTGCCACCTCTGGGGACAGTTTGCGCCTCGCCCTTGATCAACGCGCCTGGAACGACGCCATCGAAACCCAATATCAACAGATGTCGCCGCGTCCTCCCCGTCCCCAGGTGGCGATCGCTGGAAAAATCCTTGCTCGCCAAGCCCTACCCGATGGTGCAACCCTCGTCCTTAGCCATCAATCCTTAACCCTGGCCGACATCCTCAAACAAATGAATCTCTATAGCAACAATGCCGTGGCCGAGGCGATCGCCCAAAACCTTGGTGGTGGCCCAGCCATGGGAACAGACATTGCCCAAAGCCTGAATATTCCCAGCTCAGAAATCCAGCTCATTAACGGATCTGGCCTCGGCGTCGAAAACAAAATCTCCCCTCGGGCTGCCGTAGCAATGCTCCAAGCCATCGACAGCAAACTCCAAGGACAACCCTTTACCGTATTCGATCTCCTACCCATTGCGGGCCAAGATCGCGGCGGCACCGTCAATAACCGCACCATTCCCCCAGGCATCGCCTTTAAAACGGGCACCCTCAACCAAGTCAGTGCCCTCGCTGGGGTTATGCCAACCCAAACCCAAGGCAATGTCTGGTTTGCCATTATCAATAACGGCACCTGGGACGTTAGCGGCTATCGACAACAACAGGATCAACTCCTACAAACCCTAAGTGAGCAGTGGCCGGTGATTCCCCCCGTTGACTCAACTCAAAAATCTCCCCCAGACTATTTCGGCAATCCCGAACGTATTCAAGCCAATTAAAAACCAAAGACCCAATCATCAATTCCAGAATTCCAAGCCGAGATAAAAAAATTGCCCGAATAATGCCGAAACACTTACCTATCAAGATATTTAGGCGCCTTGCAATGAAACTAATGTCAAGTTAATTTTTCCCGGAGAACTACTCCAGTGGCTTTTCGGGTATGTCAAAATTGTGGAGGACTACTGAACAGAGCCCAACAACGCCTAGGCAGTACAAAATATGATGGAATGGCATCTGACCGACGCCCAAAGTTTAGCCCTCATTGATCGCGAAATTGGCAAACACTCCTTTTCCCCTGCCGAATATGAAATTGTGCGTCAGGTCATTTACTGTACCGCTGACTTTGAGTATGCCCAACTGATTCACTTTTCAGAACACGCTCTCCAGGCTGGTGCAGCGGCCCTGGCCGCTCGCGGTACGATCATCGTCGATGCTCCGATGGTTCGTGTCGGTATCACAGAACAGCTTCAAAATTCTTTCGCCAATCCCGTTTACTGTAGCGCCGATACCCTCACCCGTCCCCAACGGGAAAAGACAAAAACCGCTTGGGGTATGGAAACCCTGGCGCGCCGTTATCCAGAAGCAATTTTTGTCATTGGCCAATCCCAAACCGCCCTGTCTAGTCTGGTCACTTTAGTCAAAAAAGGCATCATTCGCCCTGCGCTGGTCATTTTTACTCCTGCTAATTTTCTGACAGGCACAGCGCCCCAAAAGTATTTAGAAGAAGCGGCGATTCCACACATTTGCATGCAAAGTCGTAAAGGTGGCGCGACCGTTGCCGTGGCGATTATCAATGGTTTGATTAGTTTGTCATGGAAAGCCTACGGACAAGATGTAGGCGAAAACCCTTGAAGGAGAAGGGTTTTCACCCTGTTTTCGTTTCAATCCTCGAAGAAATTTCCCTTTAAGCAAGTAACAAAACGTTGCAAGATATCTGCACTTTTGTTAAATTAAGTATCAACTGGTTGACTAGAAAACAACTATATACGTCAAGATTCTTCTGAGGAAATAAATTATGGAAAATCAAGAAAGCAAATTTGGTTTTAGCGCCTTCGCTGAAAACTGGAACGGCCGCCTAGCAATGCTCGGTTTCGTAATCGGTCTTTTGACTGAGCTCCTAACCGGAAAAGGTATTCTGGCACAACTCGGCCTCATGTAATTTCTGAGAACTGACGACATTCCAGGATCAGTTATCACAAATTGATTGTTAAAAAAGCACTTAAAAGTTTGAGAGAGGATTGAATTCCTCTCTTTTTTTGTTTTTTGTCAAAAAATAATGAAGAAGCCCCCGTTCTATTGGTATCAGGAGGCTTGGTGGACAATTTTTTCAGTTGTAGTAATGCCGCAGTAGTTTCGTCCTACACAACCGCAGGGGTTTTCTCGCGTGGTTCTTCGACGGTACGGAGGATTGCTGCTGCCGCTTGGCGACCGGAAATTGTCGCGCCTTCCATGCTGTCGATGTAGTCTTGCTGGGTATAGCTTCCGGCTAAGAATAAATTGTTGATGGGCGTCGCTTGAGCTGGGCGATACACATCCATGCCGGGGGCTTCTCGGTAAAGGGACTGGGCGAGTTTGACGACATTTGACCAAGTCATATTAAGCTCTCGGGAAGAAGGGAAGAGTTTATGTACCTGGGCCAAGACGTGTTGGGCAATTTCTTCATTGCTTTTTTTGATAAATGGATCGCCGGGCGTCAAAACCAATTGCATAAGAGAACCTTCACCTTCTTTGTAGTAATCGGCGGGACTGGCGAGAGCTAAATCGGCAAAACAGGAAAAATCGGCTTGGTGGGTGTAGAGCAGATTATCAATACCAACCGCTTCTTGGAGTTGTTTACGTTTTTCGGGGTCGTTGAGTTCTGTTACCCAACCGTCAAAGCGTAATTGCACAGTGGCGACAGGCACAGCTTCGAGATTGTAAATGTTGTCAAATTCTGACCATTGACGCCAAGCTTCAGGAATAATGCGCTGGATACCAGGGATATCAAGGGCAAAAACATAGGTATCGGCGGTGATGGTCTCGGTAGTTTCACCGTTGTTAATGACGAGACCATCAATTTTGGGTTGTCCTTCTAGGGTGTAGTTGACATCGATAAGCCGATGGCGGGTATGAATTTTGGTGCCCCGGGCTTCGAGGTAGTTGACGATGGGTTTGTGGAGATATTCGTGGGGAGAGCCTTCGAGCATCCGCAGCACTGAGGCTTCAGTTTTTGCGGCGAAGAACATGAAAATGGTCAACATGCAGCGAGCGGAGATATTTTCGGTGTCGATAAAACCAAGGGCGTAGGCGATCGGATTCCACATTTTTTTCAGACTGCCGTCATTACCGCCATGGCTCCGGAACCAATCGGCAAAGCTGATTTTATCGAGGTCGCGGATCGTTTTCATGGCTCCGTCAAAATCAACGAGGCCCCGCACAATGGGGCTTGTTCCTAGGGCCAGGGAATTGGCGGCTTTGTCGATCGCCGAAAGTTGAGAAGAGGTAAAGAATGCTTTGAGACCATGGAAAGGAGCACCGACGGGAAAACGGAAATCGAGTTCGCCAATTTTGCCCCCTTCGTTAATGAATTGGTGGGTGTGTTCCTTGAGGCGGAGGTTATTGCCGGCACCGACTTTTTCCATCAGGGCAAATAGGTTGTAGTAGCAACCGAAGAAGACATGGAGGCCCATTTCGATGTGATTGCCGTCTTTGTCAACCCAACTGCCGACTTTTCCACCGACAAAGGGGCGAGCTTCAAAGATTTCGACTTCATGGCCTGCATCGACCAGTTCAATGGCGGTGCTGAGTCCGGCGAGGCCTGCTCCAACGATTGCTACACGCATTACTTTTGTCCTACGGTTTGATTCTCAAAAAAGTATTAATTATTGTAAACGATTGGTGGGGGTCTCTTCGGGGCGATCGCCTTTCTTTCTGGTTGAATCGGTGCGGGTTCAGGAAAAGTTCAAGTCAGAATGTTTAAGATATTCAACAGAAAATTCGGGGTCACAAGACGGGGAGTTTAGGGTAGAGACAATCAAGAAGGTTTTGGCCCATAACTTTCCCCACTGATTCGGGAGGACCCCTTATGCAGACGGCAGATAAAAACAAACAACTTTTTAAAATTCTTTTTAGTGCCGCTTGGATCGACGGCGAAATCCAGGTAGAAGAACGTCAATATCTCCACCAAATTGCGGATCAAAAAAACCTCTCCCAAGATCCGGATATTCGGGCTTTGTTATGTGAGGCGGTTCCTGTTAAACCGGAGGATTGTTACCGTCTCGTCGAAGAATACATTGATGACCATACCAACGAGGCGGAATACCAAGAACTGCTCGATGCGGTTAGCCACATGGTCTACAGCGATAGTCAAATTGAAACGGAAGAGGCGAAATTGCTTAATCGCTTGCAATCTCTAGCGCCGGAGTCCCAGCACGCAAACTCTCCTTTTCAGCGGGTGATCAAATCCATCCAAAAACTCTACAAAGGGGCGATCACCGAGATGAACTAACTGAACCCTGCCACGCCGGGGAGTATGTCAAAATAAGGTCTCTCCTTGTGCTGTGAACCTTACCTTCCATGTCTGACTTGTTAGCCCAACTCAACCCCTCCCAACGTCGTGCTGTTGAACATTTTTGTGGGCCACTCTTGGTGGTGGCTGGGGCTGGCTCAGGCAAAACCAGGGCCTTGACGTTTCGCATTGCCCATTTGATCCGCAATCACCGTGTTGATCCAGAAAATATTCTGGCCGTCACCTTTACGAACAAGGCTGCCCGCGAAATGAAAGAACGGGTGGAACTGCTCTATGCCCAACAGCTCGCAGAACTGCAACATGGTAAACCCTTGGGAGGGCTGCCGGAGTTTGAGCAAAAAAAATTGCGATCGCAGGTTTACAAACAAGTTACCAAGCAGCTCTGGATTGGCACGTTTCACAGCCTATGCGCGCGAATTCTCCGGTATGACATCAACAAATATCAAGACGAACGGGGCCGCACCTGGCAGCGCAATTTCACCATCATGGACGATAGCGACGTCCAGACATTGATCAAACGAATTGTCACCCAGCAACTAAACCTAGACGATAAAAAATTCAATCCCCGCACCATCCGCTATCAGATTAGTAATGCCAAAAACCTTGGCCTTGCTCCCAACGATTATGCTCGGCAGCAGGGGGGTTACAAAGGCAAAGTGGTGGCGGAGGTTTATGAAGCCTATCAAACGGCCTTGGCGGCGAATAATTCCCTCGATTTTGATGATTTAATCCTGATTCCGGTGCGGCTGTTCCAACAAAATGAATCGATCCTCGGCTATTGGCACAGTCAATTTCACCATATCTTGGTGGATGAATATCAGGATACAAACCGGATTCAGTATGAGTTGATTCGGCTACTCAGTACCAATGGCGAAACAAACCAGGCCGCTTTGGGTTGGCATAATCGCTCTTTGTTTGTGGTAGGGGATGCCGACCAGTCCATTTATTCGTTTCGGATGGCGGATTTCACAATCCTGCTGGAATTCCAAGAAAATTTTGGCGATCGCCTCCCCGATGACGAAACCCAGACGATGGTTAAGTTGGAGGAAAATTACCGCTCCCGGGAAAATATTCTGAAAGCCGCCAATGCCTTGATCGAGCAAAATAGCCAACGCATCGATAAAGTGCTCAAGGCCACCCGGGGCGCTGGAGAGGAAATTTATTGCCACAAGGCGGATAACGAAAACGAAGAAGCGCGGTTTGTTTTAAATCAGATCCTCGGTCTGCGGCGCAAAAATCCAGAACTCGACTGGGGCGACTTTGCGATCCTCTACCGCACCAATGCCCAATCCCGCCCTTTTGAAGATCTCCTGATTCGTAACAACATTCCCTACCAAGTAGTGGGCGGCTTTAAGTTCTATGACCGCAAAGAGATTAAAGATGCCCTCGCTTACCTCAAGGCGATCGCCAACCCCGCAGATACCCTGAGCCTGATGCGGGTGATCAATACTCCCAAGCGGGGCATCGGCAAAACCACCGTCGATAAACTTAACCACGCCGCCCAAGAATTAGGTTGTCCCCTCTGGGAAATCCTCAGCGATGAAACCTCTGTGGCCACCATCGCTGGACGGGCCGCTCGGAAAATTAACGAGTTTGCTGGGCTGATCCAGGAAATGCAAGGCAAAATGGCGACCATGCGCGGTGCCGATATCCTCGATTATGTGATGGAAAATTCCGGCTATATCGATGATTTAAAAATGCAAGGTACCGAAGAAGCCGACAGCCGCGTCGAAAATATTTCCGAGCTTTACAATGCAATGCTGCAATTCCAAGAAGAAAATGAAGACGGCAGCTTAAATGGCTTTCTGGAAAATGCGTCCCTTGCTTCGGATCTCGATAACCTCAATGATGAATCCCAGCAGGTTTCTTTGATGACGCTCCATTCAGCCAAGGGTTTGGAATTTCCGGTGGTTTTTTTGGTGGGGCTTGAGCAAGGGCTATTTCCCCATACCCGCTCCTTAAATGATCCCGTTGCTTTAGAAGAAGAACGACGGTTGTGTTATGTGGGCCTGACCCGCGCTCAAGAGCAATTATTCCTCAGCTATACCAGGGAGCGATATATGTGGGGTTATCGAGAGCCTGCCGTTGCCTCGCAATTTCTCGCGGAACTCCCCCAGGAGTTGGTGACTTCCAATGGGCGATCGCCAGCGCCAATGCCCCCAAAGCAGGAACCCAAAATGATGTCCATTAGCCAGAAGCAACGCTCCCAAAAAAGACGAGAACGACAGGCAGCTCGCACCGAAGTAGCTCAACAAAAATGGGACATTGGCGATCGCGTCCACCACAACGTCTTTGGGGAAGGGGAAGTGATCAAAATCTTTGGGGATGACAAAAAGACCAACCTAGCGATCCAGTTTCCCAATCTCGGCAAAAAAATCATTGATCCCCGGGTCGCTCCCATGAAAAAGCTTTAGTAAATTTTGAAAACAATTTTTTGTATGTAGATTAAATAAGAATGAACCTCAAAGAATTACGAACAAAAGCCCAGTCTGTTATGAATGAAATAAGAGACAAGGGTTCATTCCCAAAAGAAAACAATTTGCTCGACTATAAAGAGAAATTGAGTATAAAAACAAGTGCTCCTCCTGAAGAAGTTTTTATGAGCAATTTGGCTAAAGATATAATTTCATTTGCCAATTCGGATGGAGGCATCATTATTTTAGGAGTTAGAGAAGAAAAGAAAAAAGGCCAATATGAAGACGTTGGACTCGATAGTGAAAACGTTGAATTGATTAATAAAATTGATTTAAACAATATTATTCAAAAATTCACCAGTGTCACAAAATCTTCTGGAATCAATTTAGATTTGAAAGACTATAAAATTGGAGCCAGAAACTTTTTTTATTTGATTGTCGAGAAAAGCTATCAAATAGTATTGCCTATTCGAGACTTCTCTGAATATTCTCTTGTTAAAGGATGTATATATTACAGAGTATCGGCCAAGAATGAACAGGCGAATCTATCCACTTCACACTTTAACAGTTTTCTTCAACTTAAAGCAAACGAAAGAAGTCGAGAATTTATGGAGATTTGGTCTAATTTATTGCCGGAAATGGTTGATATTAATCCTAGAGAAGTACTCATTGTAAATCCGAGTCAAGATAAAGTATATGGATTTAATAGTCGAGAAAATAAGCTTTCCGGCAGTGATGTTGATATTGAAAAAGAAGAAGATGGAGTTTTTAATATTATTTTAAAAGCTATTTCTGCTGGTGAAATTGGTAGAATTACAACAGATGAAGGTAAGCCAATTTATAAAATTGTAGGACAAATTCGACAAGATAATAGAGACCGTGTTAGTTTAGCTAGCCTAGAAAGAGCCGTCAAAGATAAAGCTGACTATAAGTTCACAAATGCTCAATTAAAAATTTGTCTTCATCATCTGGGCTGGGTAAGTAGTCCGAATTTTCAAGTAGAAGATCCTCCTGCTGGGACGGTTATTCAAGATAAATTTGAGAAATATATTTATATTGGTGATGTTGATAGCTTGAAAGGCAAGAAAAAAATCTTTTTTTCAAATTTAGCTGTCGATCAAGTTGTCCCTATCATCAATAATGCATCGATTCATGAAGAACTATTTCAGAGGCAATTAGTACCTAAAAATCAACAATGATTTGTATCACAAAATTATCTTTATTTTATCAATAGTTAATCATATAGATTTTGATTTCTATTCTCCGATGAATCCAGAGGAATATCTCGCCTTTGAAGCGACCAGTGATATCCGCCATGAATATGTCGATGGTGAGCTTTATGCCATGGCTGGCGGCACAGGAAATCACAACCTGATTAGTTTGAACTGTGCCATGTTGTTAAGAAATCATCTAAAAGGCTCTGGCTGTCTGACGTATATGTCCGACATGAAAGTAAATGTTGCTCATCAACGACGCTTTTTTTATCCAGATGTCCTTGTAACCTGCGATCGCCGCGATGATCCGGCCCAGACTTATCTCAACTTTCCGAAACTGATCATCGAAGTGCTTTCTCCCTCGACAAAAAATTTCGATCAAACCGCTAAATTTTTGTACTATCGCACCCTGCCCAGCCTAGAAGAATATCTACTCGTTGGCACAGAAAGCCCCTTTGTGCAATGTTTTCGCCGACAGACCCAAGACATCTGGACAGTACAAATTTACGAAGGGCTTGAGGCGATCGCCCATTTAGAATCCTTTGATCTTGATGCCCCCCTCACGGACATTTACGAAGGAGTAACTTTCACTGCGCCAACTCCGTAGTGATGGTCGCACAGTCCCTTGAGAACCGTTCCCCAAGGGGGCAGGCCTATCGATTATCATGAATGTCGAGCGGCAAACGCAATTATCCCCAGCCCCCGAACCGCACTTTTTGGAAGAGGAGAATCTCCGCATGGCAAATCAACCCTGGCAAACCGATGACAATCACGATCCCCTTGGGGCTTTTTTAGATGAACTGACTGATCCAGAGGTGGCCGAAGCGGAATTTCGGAGTGATTTTTTCCAGGGATTAGGGGGGCGTCGTAAAAAGTCAGCCTTGATGCTTAGTTTCATCTGGGCGATCGCCTTTGTCCTGCACAGTGTGAGCTGGGGGTCAACGGCGGTTTTGGGAGCTACGGGTCTGCTTTTGATTCAGGCCATCCGTTTGGTTAGTGCCCAGCCTGATCCCCAACCCCAACCCCTAGCTGACGAGGATTTAACCACTGCCCCCATCGTTTCCCTCATTGTCTCGGCGAAGAACGAAGAGGCAGTGATTGGGCGTTTAGTAAAAAATCTCTGCCAATTGGATTACCCGACGGCGAAATGTGAGGTCTGGTTAATTGATGATGCCAGCACCGACAAAACACCCCAAATCCTCGATCAATTGGCCCTGGAGTATCCCCAGTTAAAGGTGGTGCATCGCTCTCCCAATGCCGGTGGTGGGAAGTCAGGTGCCCTCAACCAAGTTCTAGCCCAAACCCAGGGAGAAATTATTGCGGTCTTTGATGCTGATGCCACGGTACCGCCGGAATTTTTGCGCCATGTGGTGCCCCTCTTTGCTGATGAAAATGTGGGGGCGATCCAAGTCCGGAAGGCGATCGCCAACGAACCGCTAAATTTCTGGACGAAGGGTCAAGCTACAGAAATGATCCTCGATAGCTATTTCCAGCAACAACGGATTGCCCTGGGGGGCATCGGTGAACTGCGGGGTAATGGTCAGTTTGTGCGCCGTTCTGCCTTGGATCAATGTGGTGGTTGGAACGAAGAAACGATCACCGATGACTTGGATCTCACCATCCGTCTCCATTTGGACAATTGGAAAATTGGCTTTTTGCTTAATCCCGCCGTTAACGAAGAAGGAGTTACCAAGGCGATCGCCCTCTGGCACCAGCGCAGTCGTTGGGCCGAAGGGGGTTACCAGCGCTACCTTGACTATTGGCGATATTTCTCGAATAAGCGCCTCGGCTTTGGTAAAAAAGTCGATCTCTTTTCCTTTGTTTTGATGCAATATTTGCTCCCCACTGCGGCGATTCCCGACTTTATTTTTGCGGTACTGAAGGGCCATTTACCCGTCCTGATGCCGATGACGACCCTTGCCCTCGGCCTATCCCTCTGGGCAATGGTGCAGGGAAATATGCGCGTCTATCGCGAGTTGCCCTGGACTTGGGCGAAGGTCACGAAAATTTTTACGGCCTGTGGTCTGACGATGGTTTATATGCTCCACTGGATGGTCGTAATGCCTTTGACTACGGCCCGGATGTCGGTGCGTCCCAAACGGCTCAAGTGGGTTAAAACCACCCACCAGGGAGAAGAAGAAAGTTTTGTTTCTCAGACTTAGTGAATTTACAGGAAATAATTAACCATTGAACGGAGTTAACCCTCCGTTTTTTTGTGGGTGATAAGGGTTTCGAGGTACCGCAAGGTCAACAGACAAGGAACAATACTCACTGCCCCCGCCAGCCAAAATCCATGGGCGATCGCCGGCACCTGATCCAAGGCCCAACCGCCGATCGGTGGCCCAATTAAATAACCAATCGCCCAACATTGGGAATTCAGTGCGAGGTAAACACCCCGTTGGGAAGCTGGGGCGAGATCAACCACTAAAGCAGAAGCGGCTGGGGTATAGGCATCGGTGGCTAGGGCTAAAATCCCCAAACTGGCGATCGCCCCCACCAATGCCGGAATCGCGCCCATGCCAGCCCCCCACATCACCGTAAAGCCTATTCCCCACAACAGGAGAGAAACCATCAGGGCATGGGGTCGGCTCAAGCCATTTAAACGCCGGGCAATGGGCAACTGACAGACGGAAGCAAACACGATATGCCAGGCAAACAGCCCACTAATCACCTGGGGCGAAAATTCAATGAAATTCGTGAGGTATAGGGGCGCTGTACTTTGGATCTGGGCGATATACAGCGTAAACATCACATTGACGGCCATGTAAATTACCAGCCGTTGATCCTGGAGGGCCGTTAACCAGCTATTGCCGTCGGCTTGGACATCTTCGTGGCTTTGGTAGGTTTCGGCGATCGCCACCCAGATCACCCCAAAAAACACCACAAAACTGATGCCATCAAGCACAAAAAGCAAACGATAATTTTGAATCGTCGCAATGATCAAGCCCCCCAGCATCACCCCTGTACCGAGGCCAATGTTATCCGCCAGGCGCACCAAGGCAAAGGCTTCATTGCGCTGACTACCGCTGGTTAAATCTGCCACCACTGTTTCTGTCGCAGGCCAATACAAACCGATCCCCAGCCCCATTAACAAATTTCCCAACACCAACAGCCAAAACGTATCTGCCGTTGCCAAAGCCACATCGGCGATCGCCGAAACCCCTGCGGCGGCCAGCAGCGTTTTTTTTCGTCCCCAGGCTGGATTATCCGCCCCTGTTCCCCCTAAAAAACGGCCCACAACCCCCGAAACCGAGGCACTCCCTAGGGCAAGGCCCACCTGGGTAGCTGATAGGCCCACCTGATTTACGAAAAAGATTGGCGCATAAAAGGCAGTGAACCCGGTGCCAATCTGGGAAAGGAGTCGGCCTGCGGCGAGGATCCAGATCTGGCGATCAAGGCCCAGCAGCCAATTTTTTGATGCATTACCCATGAAATTTTTAAATTGCGCTTAAATGTTGACCGTGAAATTTATTGTTCCCTGAGTTGGAAATTGTTTTCAGTGGGGTGAGGCAGGCCCAACGCCTCGGTACGGACATCGTTGATCAGCTGATCTAAAACCGGGAACGTGCGGGGATAACCACTTCCCAGCCCCAACAGTGACAGGAGACGAAACGTCTGGAGATCATCGGGACGCAACACCGTATCCACCGCTTCAAAATCCTCACTACGGTAAAGCAGTCGAGAGGCTAGGCGTTCACTACCGACGGGTTTGGCAAGTTCGGCAATCTGCTTCAGCCATGTCTGGAGCGTCACCCCTTCGGCACGGCGGGAGGTCAGGAGATAGGTTTGGGAGTCTTCTGCATCGGCTTGTTTGAGGTTTAGATTCAGATTAAAATCCGGCTGAAACCAGGCCTTGAGAATGAGCCAACGGGTATTATTGTCCGGGTTTTGGGCAATTTGTTGGTCGATGATTTCCAGGGCTTGTTCGGGTTGGCGATCGCCTAAAATCAATGCCTGCACCATTGGTGAAAACTGACCGAGATGATCTCGGTGGGGAATCGGCAGACTATGCCACCAAGCCAACCAAGCCATCCGTTCCTGGAGGGTGATGATGTAGGGATCCTGGGGATCAAGGCGTTCAAGTAGATCCTGGTACAAGGCGAGGGACGCCTCGACAGCCTCCACCCGCACCGCCGCAAAGGGTTCTTGTTCCCATTGGCCGAGGGTCATGATATTGGGGTCAACTAAGCCCTGGAGCGCAAAGGCGGCGATCGCCTTTTCCCGTTGATCGGTCTGGAGGTAGGTTTGACCGAGGAGAAAATAGGTGGGTTCTGCCTCCCGTGATAACAACTGGATAGCCCGTTCAAAGTATGGTTGCGCCAAGCTTGGATCTAATTCCCGCAGCACAACCCCTGTGTTAACGTTGGCATAGTAGTCGTTGGGGATCAGGGAGTGGGCATCGAGAAAATATTCCGCCGCCAGTTCTGTGGTTTGTTGGTTGCTTTCTGGGTTATCCGTTGCCTGGCGCGTTCCCCACAGCCACAGGCCCAAGCGGAGGGGATAGTTCACATTCCAGCCATTGAGGGCATAGGCGCGGTTCACTGCGGTAAAGGCCGCTTCCGGTTGCCCATTGGCCCAGAGGGTCTGCCCCCGTGAAAAAAGATACATCCCAGCACTGTAGGGCACAGCAACTAACAAGGCTCCCAGAAAACCAGCGAGGCTTCCTAAGCTCCACAAACGGCGTTCGGGAATGGGTAAAGGTTGGGGAGTGGCTTCGTGTAAAACCTGATCCGCAACGCTCAGTAGCAGCACAATCGTTAAAGTTAGGGTAAGACTGATCGGGATATTTTCTAATTGGTAATCGGTGAGGGTCGCCATGGCGTAGGCAAACCAACCGCCCCCCAAGCCGTAGAGTAAGCGTTTAATTTGCGGGTTATCTGTGTGGTGATGGATACGATGACCGAGCCGAATTAGCTGCACCAAGAAAAAGGCGATCGCCACCCCACCGATTAAACCCAGTTCTCCCAGGAGTTGGATCGGATTGCTGTGGAGTTGTTGGATGTGGGCGGCGCCGGAGCCGACATTGATCGGACGGTAGAGGTTATATTCCCGGGACATATTCCCAGGGCCGACCCCCGTTAAAGGGCGATCTCGCAAAATATTTAAGCCCGCCTGCCACATAAACAAGCGGTCTTCGGTTTCCCCATCCACCTGGAACTGCACCGTTGGGAGGCCATCGTTGAGATTAATTTGAATCAGCCGCTGCACCCGGGGGTGTTGTAACCCCGCTGTCACCATGATCCCCAACAGAAATAGGGCAATGGTGCCGGAGATTAAACGTTTTTTTCCTTTTGTGCGGCCAATAACGAAGGCGATGGTGGCGATCGCCCACAAAAATAACCCCACAAAGCCACCCCGGGAAGAACAAGTGTAGAGGAGATAAAGCAGGGGAGTGCTTAGCACCAAGAGTAGACCCCGCAGTTTTCCCCGGTGGGCAAGGGCAAAGCTCAAGATCATCGGCAACACAAGGCAGAAATAGGCCGCCATAAAGTTGTGATGGCCCAGGGGAATGGAGTTGCGTTCTAGCTCACCATTAGCCATTAACCAACCAATGAGGCTCACGAAACTGATCCCAAAGCCCAGCCCCACAAGGCCCCGCCATTGATTTTGCCAAGTCCAAACACCTAGGCCGCCAAGGTTCCGGAGACCGTAGAGGACAACGCCATACCCGGAAACAGTGACGAGATTCAACAGAGCAACCCCTTTAAACGGCGCAAATATAGTGGATAGTCCGCAGGCGATCGCCACCGCTAAAATGCCCCAATCCAAACCATAGCCTAGGGGACGAAAAGGCAGCTCAAATTTCCGGAGCATCACCAAGAGGGCAAGGCCCAACAGTAAGAATCCCCCCTGCCAGAGTAAGATCCAAGGGAAGGCGGCCATGAGGTAATAACTCGGCGGCAAAAACATAAAAAAAATCAAGAGTGCCAAGCCCCCGCAGGCGAGCCAGCGTCCCATTGTCATCTCAGCAAAAGTCTTCATCTATCTCCGTTAATTCGTCGATATTACGCAAAACATGAGTTCAAACTGATTGTGTTTTCCTCGGCACAACCCCCATCGCATTTTCTCATTGGTGCCCCTGGTTCTGGCAAATCTACCTTTGCCCGGTGGTTACTCCAAACTATGCCCCAGGCTTGCTTAATTTCTACCGATGGGATTCGGTCGCAATTGTACGGCGACCCAGGGATTCAAGGGGATTGGCCCACCATTGAGGCGATTGTGCTACGGCGGCTACACCAGGCGATCGCCCAGGGAAAACCTGTCATTTATGATGCCACCAACTGCCATCAACCCTGGCGATTAGATTTTTTAGAAAAATGCCCGCCCATGGATTGGTTGGCTTGGTATTTAGCTTGTCCTTTAGAGGTTTGCTTGGCCCGTAACCAAAGGCGATCGCGCCAGGTTCCCCCAGAAATTATCGAAAAAATGATTCATGATCTCGAAGCCGCGCCACCCCAGGCCCAGGAAGGCTTTCTGGAAATCATTACTCTCCCGGATTTGCAACCAGAAACCCTTAAGGCCCTGAAAAAACAGCAGCTTCAATATCTCGACGGCTGAGGGAATATTTAAACGAACGCTCAATGTCAGAACCATCGGCCCCTGCTTTGAGGTAGGACACTGCCAGCTCTTCGATTTCGAGGCGAATTTCTGCTTGCCAACCAGGACAGCCGACTGTCCAACAGTGGAGATTTTGGGGATCTTGCTCGCAGCCCATCTCCCGGAGCCACTGCTCAATTTTGGGGAGGGGATGGTTGTAGAGGGGGCTATCAAGGGAAGGCATTGTGGACATGGTTTTGGTAGAGGGTGATTGGCTTGGCTCAAAAGGCCACAGTTCAGTCTACCAATTTCTTTTTGGTGACAACTGCACTGAAACCCTAAAACAATCCCTCTAGATTTAGGTCTTGGCGGCTAATCCCTAGGGCGATCGCCAACAATACACAACCGACAAAAGTTAAACTCATAATAAAAAGCGCGAAAATTTCTCCCGCCGAGAGGGGCCGATCCGTCGGATCGAGATAGGCAGAATTTGAATAACCACGCTCTCCCTGCTCATTTTGCAAAGGTTGGATCACACTATAGCGAGAAAAGCCAATCTGCAAATCGTAAAGCGATCGCCGCTCCGGACTGCTTAAAATGCCGTAGGCTTCATTGAGACGCTGAAACTTTGCCGTGGCTTCCGCTTCCGGTAAAACCGTCGTATCGGGGTGAAACTGCTTGCTGAGTTCCCGGTAACGTTGGCGGATTTCTAGCGGCGATGCCGTCGGTGATAGGCCCAAAAGACCATAATGACTCTGGGCAATGCATGTTTTGACATCAAGGACTTTTTCGGTGGTGCGAGACCGTTGGGAAGAACGAGCCATCGTGAACAAACCCCAAAGACTTGCCCCATATTTTATCGTTCTCTCTCCCCAGAGGTAATGTGGTAGTAACAGACAAAAGGCGATCGCCCTTTCGCTATTTTCCCTTGCCCTGTATTCCCCGACGACCCATGGGATTTCAATCCATCGATCACCTCCTCAACCATCTGCTCGACCAACCCGCCTGGGCGCACCAAAAACGTTTCACCGCCGTTAATAAGCGTTGGCAAAAGATCCTGCCGAAAAAAAGCCTGGCTAACAGTCATCCCATTCGGATCATTGATGACGTTTTGTGGGTCGCCACCCCCAATCACACCTGGTCACAGCATCTGAATCTCCAGCGCCGCCGCCTGTTAGCCCAGCTTAATGCCCAACTAAACCCTCCCCTGAAGGATCTCCGGTTTTCTACCGTCCATTGGCACCGACGGCCTGCCTATTCCCCCCTGGCCGCCGACCCAAATCTCCCCCATCCGAGCCAGATCCCCCCTCGTCCAGACCAACCCCAGCGCCCGGATACTCGTCAAACAAATCAAGATCCCCTCGAAGCCGCGCGCCACTGGGCCGAAACCCAACAGCAACTCTTCGCTGGGTTACCTACCTGTCCCCGTTGCCAAAGGGCGACGCCCCCTGGGGAACTAAAACGGTGGCAGGTTTGTAGCTTTTGCATTGTGCAGGTTTGGCAGGAACAACAACCCTTAGGTTTGGGCCTTCCCCCTGAATCTTCGGCCCCGGAAACTTCTACCGAGCCAGAAAATGCTCCCCCTGAGGATGATCCCTAACTTACTTTTTGCAGGGAATAAAGCAAAGCGCCGGAATCGCGACTGTTGAGCTGTGGGAATTCTGAAATGTTCAGTAAAAATTTGACGATCGCCAAGGTTTTTTGGACGTAATCACTGGCTTATTTTATTTTTCTGGGGGAATACAGAGAAAAAACATCTTGATTGTTAAATGATCCCCATAGTGAATTGACTGCGTTTTTGCCATATCTTAGGGGGTTACAGGCACATATACCTATTTAAAATTACTGTTAAGAAGTTGAAACATCAAATATAAAAAAAAAACAAACTTTAATTGTGCCTTGATCCGGGTTAATCAAGGGCAGGGATTAAGCTTCAGGGGATCTGGTGATCTGGGTAACAGTCACATAATGAAAACATAAATAAAATTTTTATGACATGGGGTCCCTAGGGGAGCGTTTATGAAACCGCAAAGTTGCTCAGTCTCCACTTGTAAGCATTGTCGTTGTTTTCAGGCTGAAGGGCGTCGTGGCGGCATCTGTAAACGCTTCGAAACGTTTGCGGCAGGGGACTGGACAAGCTGTCCCTTTGCACTCCCTATTTTTGAAGACAGTTGGGAACCCACAACGGATCTGGTATTGCTCGAAAAATCTTTTTCGTTGGAATGTGTGGCCCAAAAAGTACCAACGGCGATCGCCCCGCTGCCAACGACCTATTCTGAGATTCATCCCCAATAGTCGGGATTAACTCTCTGGCCGACAAAGAAATGGCTTTAAAAACAAAAAATTGATGGCAAAAAACTTAGCATGGGCAACCATGCTTTTTTACTGGTGTTGTTCGGCAAAAAAATAACGGCGATCGCCCCCGTGGTGTAAAAATTAATTTTGGGAAATACTTTTATTTTTTTGTTGGTAAAACTTAATATTGTTTTAAGAAAAATTATCGGCAATTAGGGTATTTGAAGGGGGTTTTTATTGTTGCGCGAAGAGCCGAGATCTCCTTTAAAAAGGAAAAAAATCAGCGCCAATTCACAAAAATCGCTAAAATAGGGCCAAGAGAAACAGGTATCAGGTGACACAATAACCGTTTCCCTCTGTACCCAGACTCATCTACTGTTTTTTAAATCTTCCGTGACTATGCTCCAAGACAGTCTCACCATCCGCTACTATCAACGCTTAACGGACGCCATGGTAGAACTGTGGCGCAGAGGCAACCGTTATGAAGATATTCGTCAATACATGGACGGTTATATTGCCTGTCTTCACCACACGGGAGCCCTTGAAGTGTATAAGATTCACCGCTTAGAAGAAGAAGTTTTTCGTTTTCTGCGGGATCCATCCAATTTTGAGATGGCCTACCCCCAAACCCAAACGGAAACAGATTTTTATTACTAAAGCTGCCGTCGGGGCAAGGGAATTTTTGTCCCTGGGGCGTTGTTTTTACCAGGGAGCATCAACAATGGAAGCAGATTGTAGGGTCACGGCCTGACCGGCAAGGCGTTCAACCGTTGCTTCAAGGTGATCCTCCCCAACCACTTCACTCTGGAAATCCCGAAGACTTTCTAGGCCAGGATACTCATCAAGCAGCTCTTCTCGTAATTCGTAGCCACTGACCCGAAAAAGCCAGGGAACCCTATCAAAGTTGGGATGCTTGGTAGGTATACTTTTGACACCAGAAACGGTGATGTAACGGCGGTGACCGGCACATAGCGGGGGGAGCTCGGCAGCAAGCTTCTCCCCTCGTAGTAGGCGCTTATAGAGATCGGGGCTAAGCATAACCTGGGGATTTTTGGCCTATCTGAGACGGCCAGAATGTAGGGAAACAGTCTCTGATTTCACAGATAAGTGACGCTGTTTCCCAAAGTTATTTTTCGTTTTCGAACAGGCGATCGCCCTAGGACGCGAGGGCGACCTCAAGCATCTCATGGAGTTCTTTTGAGTTGTAAAGCTCGATCATGATGTCGGAACCACCAACAAATTCTCCATTGACATAGACCTGGGGAATCGTCGGCCAGTTGGAATATTCCTTAATGCCTTGGCGCACATCGTAGTCTTCTAGAACATCAAAGGTCTGATATTCAACGCCGAGACTGTTAAAAATTTGCACAACGTTGTTAGAAAAGCCACATTGGGGCATTAGCTTACTGCCCTTCATGAACACAAAAATTTTGCTGCTGTTGACCAATTGATCAATTTTTTCGCGGGTTTCAGGGGTTAAAGACATTTATTTTTCCTCATAGTATGGGTTGACAAGGGTTCAGGAAAACATTGTTTCCCCGACCGTTTAAGTGGGTTGACCCACTTCTGCCCATTTCTCCGGGGTGAAAGTCCGCAGGGCTAAAGCATGGATCGCTTCTGAGGCTAAATCCTCCTTGAGGGCAGCATAGACCATTTGGTGTTGGCGTACCCGGGATTGACCTGCAAAGTCGGGGGAAACGACGATGGCCTCTAGGTGATCGCCGCCACCGGTGAGATCTTTCACGAACACTTGGGCTCCGGAAAGATGGGTTTCAATGGAGGTTTTGACTGCCGATAAGCTAACCATAGGTAATTAGTGTGAAATCAATCCTAAATGTAAGCAGGAATACTTAAGCCATTGTATCTTTAGTCTTCCGTCTCTGGATTTGCTGGGGTGAATGATTTAGGCGATCGCCAACTCTGCTTGAATTTTCTGCCAAGCCGCTTGGGGATCTGCGGCCTGGGTGATCGGTCGGCCAATGACAAGGTGATTTGCTCCCTGTTGGATTGCCGCCTGGGGAGTCATGACCCGCTGTTGATCCCCTGATTGAGCCCAGGTGGGCCGCACCCCTGGACAAACCAAGGTAAAATCTTGACCGCAACATTGCCGCAGCATCGCCACTTCCTGGGGGGAACACACCGCCCCATCTAACCCAGCGCCTTGGGCCAGGTTTGCCATGTGTTGGGCAAAGGCATCGAGGGGCAGATCCACTTGCAAATCGTCCCGCAACTGGTCTGGACTAATGCTGGTGAGGACAGTAATCGCAATCAGTTTAGTCGGAGAATCTCCGAGGGCTTCTTTGGCAGCCGTTAAGGCGATCGCCCCGGCAGCACCGTGGATGGTCAATAGGTCGACCCCATAAGCCCGCGCCGAACGGCAGGCACCAGCAACGGTATTGGGAATGTCATGGAATTTGAGATCAAGAAAAATGCGTTTGCCCTGGTCTTTGAGGTAGCGCAAAATATCCGGCCCAGTGGCGACAAACAATTCTAGGCCCACTTTCCAGAAAGTGACCTCCGGTAAGCTCTCGACTAAGGCGATCGCCGCAGGGAGATCCGGCACATCCAGGGGCACAATCACAGTATCTTGCATCAGTTATTGCTTGCGTAAATTTCATTAGAGACGGTCATGTTCAGCATAACGGTGTTTTGAGCTTTTTGAGCCAAGGCTCACCCATTGGCAAAATCCCACCGGGGACTAGGTTAAAATAAACCCCTTGCGGCGTAATATGCCCAATGACGAGTGGTTTTCCTTTACGCTCTTTTTCTGTACAAAATATTCCAATCCAGACGCCATGACAGAAACGCCTAATCCAGACACAAAACCAGCCACAGCCCCAGAGGAACAGGGTTCTAAGGCTCGCCAACTCCTCGGCATGAAAGGCGCCGCTGGGGGGGAAACCTCCATCTGGAAAATTCGCCTGCAATTGATGAAACCCATCACCTGGATTCCGCTGATCTGGGGGGTTGTTTGCGGGGCAGCATCCTCCGGTGGCTATGTGTGGGGAGTCGAAGATTTTCTCAAGGCCATGACCTGTATGTTGTTGTCAGGGCCTTTACTCACGGGCTATACCCAAACCCTTAATGATTTCTATGACCGGGAGATTGATGCGATCAATGAACCCTACCGTCCTATTCCTTCGGGGGCAATTTCTGTACCCCAGGTAGTGACGCAAATTCTCGGACTCCTGGGTTCTGGCATCGGTTTGAGCTATCTCCTCGACCGTTGGGCGGGCCATGATTTCCCCGTGATGTTGGTCTTAACGGTAGTGGGCTGCTTCATTGCTTATATCTACTCTGCGCCGCCGCTGAAGCTGAAACAAAATGGTTGGCTTGGGAACTATGCCTTGGGAGCGAGTTATATTGCGCTGCCTTGGTGGGCTGGCCACGCGCTGTTTGGGACGTTGACGCCGACGGTGATGGTGGTGACCTTGATCTATAGTTTTGCGGGTCTAGGGATTGCTGTTGTAAATGATTTCAAGAGCGTCGAAGGCGATCGCCAACTGGGTTTAAAATCTCTCCCGGTCATGTTTGGAGTCGGAACTGCAGCTTGGATTTGTGTGCTGATGATTGATATTTTTCAGGTGGGCATTGCGGGTTACCTGGTCAGTATCCACGAACAGTTATATGCCACGATTCTCTTGCTGCTTGTGATTCCCCAAATTACCTTCCAAGATATGTATTTCCTGCGGGATCCCCTGAAAAATGATGTGAAATACCAAGCCAGTGCCCAGCCTTTTTTGGTGTTGGGGATGCTGGTGGCAGGCCTTGCGATGGGTCATGCGGGGATTTCCTAAGCTTTATTTTCTCGGCTTCACCTGGCTCTTGTTTGCTTAAATTTTCGGCAATGCAGATCGGGTTCTTTCTCTCCGGGTCGTTGAGGACACGGGGGGATTTTTTAATGGTGCTGCCCAAGGGCAAAAATCTTTGCTATCTTGTTTGTAACAATTTGCAATATCTAATCTTTTTTTCAGGTTTTCTTTACCCTTTTATTACCATCCCGCTCGCCCTTTAAATCTGCGATCGCCAAAGATCGCCTTCGCCATGACTTCTACTTTGTCTGTTCCAAGTGCGGCTCAAGATTTGCAAGCGCTCGAAAAGGCTTGGCGCAGTCTAACGGCAACCAGTTGCCCCAATCAATACAACTTCCACATGCATTCGGTCTGTTCCGATGGTCAGCTCACCCCAACAGAAATTGTTGACCAGGCGATCGCCATCGGTCTAAAAGGCTTTGCGATCACTGACCACCACACGCTCCAAGGTTACCAACAGGCCCAAGGCTACCTCAGCCGACAGCAGAACGAGACGACACGACCCTTGCCCCACCTCTGGACGGGCATCGAAATTAACGGCATCCTCCTTGATACCACGGTACATATCCTCGCCTATGGGTTTAACCCCGATCACAGTGCGATCGCCCCTTACTTTAACCGGGAAATTCCAGAGGGCGATCGCGCCGCAGCAGCAGTAATTATTGACGCGATTCATGCCGCTGGAGGGTTAGCTGTTCTGGCGCATCCCGCCCGTTATCGTCGTCCTGCCACGGAGTTAATTCCGGCAGCCGCATCCCTTAACATTGATGGTGTAGAAGCCTATTACGCCTACGACAACCCGAAACCCTGGGTGCCTAGCCAAAAACATACCCCGGTGGTGGCTGCCCTCGGCCATCAGCACAATCTATGGCTCACCTGCGGCACAGATACCCATGGTCGCAGCCTCCAGCAACGACTTTAGGGATCGCTGCGAAACTTTGATCCCCGCATAGCAAAATTCTGGCCTAAAATAAACTTACCCAAGGAATATTTTCTTCCTTTGCCCCCATTAATCATGCCGCGACCCTTAAAACGAGATTAAGTGGGGTTAAAGCCTTTGTGGATTTTGTCCCTCAAGGCATTCATTGACGTGGTATTGTAGCCATCGTAACCGCTGAATTTCCTTACTCTTTTTCACCCACTAACTAGGAGTGCAACCTGTAGGATGACTGTCCCTCAAACTGTCTATGCCAACGATCTCCCCGACAAACCCAAGGAATACTGTGGTGTTTTCGGCATCTATGCCCCAACGGAAGAAGTGGCAAAACTGGCATATTTCGGACTCTTTGCGCTCCAACATCGGGGGCAAGAATCCGCAGGGATCGCGACCTTTGACGGTACGCAGATGCACGTGCACAAAGGTATGGGCCTTGTTTCCCAAGTCTTTAGCGAAGAAAAACTGCAGGAACTACCTGGGGTTTGGGCTGTGGGCCACAACCGCTACTCCACAACTGGCTCTAGCCATAAGTGCAATGCCCAGCCTGCCCTTGAAGAAACTCGCCTGGGGACTTTGGCCCTCGCCCACAACGGCAACCTGGTAAACACCATCGAGCTGAAGGATAAGTTGTTGTCCCTTGCCGATGGTCTAGATTTTCAGACGACCACAGACTCAGAAATGATCGCTAAGGCGATCGCCATCTATGTCGATCAGGGGAAGGATTGGACTGAAGCGGCGATCGCAGCCTTTAATCTCTGCTCCGGTGCCTATAGCCTAGTCATCGGCACCCCGGACGGCATTATTGGTGCGCGGGATCCCCAGGGGGTTCGTCCCCTTGTCATTGGAACTCTCACCGAGGAAGATGGCAGCACCCGTTATGTCCTAGCCTCTGAAACCTGCGCCCTCGACATCATTGGTGCGGACTATCTGCGGGACGTCGAACCAGGCGAAATGGTCTGGATCACCGAATCTGGCCTAGCTGCCCAGCAGTGGTCTGAAAAACCAGACCGGAAGCTCTGCGTTTTCGAGATGATCTACTTTGCCCGTCCCGATAGCATTGTCCACGACGAAACCCTCTTTAGTTACCGTCTCCGCCTGGGGGCGCAATTGGCCAAAGAATCCAACATTGAAGCCGATCTCGTCATGGGCGTTCCTGACTCTGGCATTCCCGCTGCCATCGGTTTTTCCCGTGCCTCTGGGATTCCCTTTGGGGAAGGACTCATTAAAAACCGCTACGTAGGCCGTACCTTTATTCAACCGACCCAGCACATGCGGGAAGTAGGGATCCGCATGAAGCTCAACCCCCTAAAAGATGTCCTCCAAGGTAAACGAATTATCATCGTGGACGACTCCATTGTGCGCGGCACTACCAGCCGTAAAATTGTCCGGGCACTCCGGCAAGCTGGGGCCGCCGAAGTCCATATGTGCATTTCTTCGCCCCCTGTGACCCATCCCTGTTTCTACGGCATCGACACCGACAGCCAAGATCAACTAATTGCCGCGACAAAGTCCTTGGCTGAAATCGAAAAACAAATTGAAGTTGATTCCCTGACCTACCTCAGCAAAGAGGGCATGCTGGATGTCACCAACGAACGCACTTCTAGTTTCTGTACTGCTTGCTTCGATGGTCACTATCCCATTGAAATTCCGGACGCGATCAAGTCATCTAAGCTAATGTTAGAAAAAGCCACTGTCTAGCAAAGCCGTTCCCATGGATTGAGAGCGGTAAAGGAAGTATTAATGCCGACCTATCCCGGAATTTCTAGCGAAGCCTTTCGTCATCCCCTCGATCGCCAAGCGGAAGAAGCCCTCCGTAATCTGCCCGGTTTTAAGCTGTTGGCCAGTCGTTTTGTGGAATATATCTACGAACGACCCCAGCAGGTTTTTTTAATGGGCAACAATATCAAAGCTGGCCCTCGTCAGTATTCAACCCTGTACGGCATGTTTCGGGAATGTGTCCATGATTTGGATATTTCCCCAGAGCCGACCCTTTATGTCAACCAAAATCCGATGGTGAATAGCTATGCCCTCGGCCATGATCATCCTTACATTGTGGTGAATACGGGGTTAATGGATTTACTTGATGAAACAGAGTTACGGACGGTAATGGCCCACGAGTTGGGCCACATAAAATGCGACCATACGATCTTGATCCAAATGGCAATGTGGGCCATGGGGGCAGCTTCTTTCCTGGGAGAAATCACCCTTGGCCTCGGTAATGTCATCACCACAGGGTTACTTTACGCTTTTTATGAATGGCGGCGGAAGGCAGAACTTTCGGCGGATCGGGCCGCTCTCCTGGTGATGGATGATCTCAACCCCATTTTGCATACCATGATGAAGCTCGCCGGCGGTAGTACGAAATACGGCCACGAAATGAGTTTGACTGAGTTTACCCAACAGTCCCAGGATTACGATGAACTTGATCAGGATCAATTGAACCAGATTTATAAGTTTTTGATCTATAACGGCGGTAATGGAACATTTTTAAGCCATCCTTTCCCGGTGGAACGCTTGAGTTTTATCAAGACCTGGGAAGCTTCTGAGGAATATCAACGGATTAAGCAGGGTCATTATGCCCAAGCAGGCACTGGTTCAGTGGATGTCAGTGCCGAAGATGAAAGTGATCTAGACAGTTTGCGTCGCCAAATTGAAGAGCTCAAAGCAGAAATCAAAAAGGCCAAAGGAGCCGAATAAATCCCGTGGGGGATAAAAGATTGGAGGGGTATGGCTAGGGCTGAGGTTAGAATTGCGATGTTGAGCGATGCCAGCAATGCACCCACTGCACCCCCTTAATGCAGGCTTGTAATTGCCCCAAAGTCCGTAACTTGCTGATGGGTCGGAGAAGCAGTTGTTCCGGGGCGGACGAGTTGCCATGCTTGGTATCCGGCTTGGATCGCGGCGTCTAATTCGGCAGGGACATCCGATAGAAACAGGATTGCCTCAGGGGGCAGTTGCACGGCCTGGGCGATCGCCTGATAAGATTGCACATCTCGTTTTTGGCCGACCTTGAGATCAAAGAAGTAATTGAAGTAGCCCGTGAGGTCGCCGTAGTCAGAGTAGCCGAACAGGAGTTTTTGGGCCTTAACCGAGCCAGAGGAATAAATCCCCAACTGGAGGCCCTCTTTTTGCCACTCTTTTAGTTTGGGCAATACATCTGGATAAACATGGCCCCGGAAATCGCCATTTTTGTAACCCTCTTCCCACAAAAATCCTTGCATTGCTTTCAAGGGAGGAACTTTGCGGTCTTCCATTGACCATTGGTGTAATGTGGCGATCGCCCCAGTTTGATCGAGAGATATTCCGGTTTCGGCAAGAATTAAATCTTGTACTTGCTTGAGGATTGCCGCAATTTCTGGTTCCTCGGCCCGGTTGGCAATGCTTTGGATATTGTCCCGAAAGTAAGGAAACAACACATCAAACACAAAACTCACGGAGGTGGTTGTGCCCTCGATGTCCATCAAGACAAACTGAATCATAGGGTAATGGCGCGGTATTGTTGTTCAACTTGGGATCCGGTGTAGTGGGGCGTCCAGCCTGCGGTATCCGAGAAAATACGAATGGCTTTCACATTGGGCACTGGCCCCGCATCAAACCAGTGCTTAGTACCTTGGGGGACAGATATTAAATCGCCCGCTTCGCAACAAACATTAAACACGGTGGTACCGTCGAGGTTAAACCAAAATAAACCCTGACCCGCGACAAAAAAGCGCACTTCATCTTCGGAGTGGGTATGTTCTGCGAGAAATTTTTCGCGGATCGCTTGGTAGTTTTCAATGCTACTGTGGATATTCACCACATCGGCGCTTTGGTAACCATTGGCCGCCATGAAAGGATCGAGCACATCGGCATAGGCGGCGAGAATGTCTGCTTGGGACGCCTCCTGGGTTAATTGGGCAGGCGTTTCCCATTGCTCAAACCAAATACCATGGCTTTTTAAAAAATCTTTGATCGTCGCGGTGTCGGTCAGGGTTTGTTTCGATTCGGTCTGATATAACGTCGTCATCGGGCAGCCAAGGGGGGCGTGATTTTCAATTGCTCAAGCTCGCATTCTAACATGAACTCCCAAACCTCTAGATGACGCTTGGCGATCGCCATGGTTTCTCCCCAGGCATAGAGGCCATGTTTTGCGATCAAAAAGCCGTAATTATTTAACTCCTCCTGTCGCTGGGCGAGTTGTTGACAAAAGGATTTCATGTCTTGGTCATTGGCGAAAATCGGTAAGGCGATCGCCGTTTCGTGGGTGGTTTGACCCGCAATGCCCTTAATTACCTCATAGCCGCTAAAAGTAACAGCTTGTTTCGCCGCAAATATCCCAGACAACAACGTTGCCGCCACTGAATGGGTATGCAACACACAGGTAATTCCCGGAAAGTTCTGATAAATAAAGCAGTGAATTAAAGTTTCTGCCGAAGGCTTAATTCCTTCATTGGGGGGCAGCGGCAAACCCATTGTATCTACCGCAATAAAATCCTCCGGTTGAAATTGAGATTTATCAACGCCACTGCGGGAGACAAAAATAACTTGATCTTCGTCCAAAAATGAATAATTCGTCGAAGTGGCCGGTGATTTTCCCTGGGTATGGAGTTGCCGTATCACAGCACATAGCCTTTCTTTTTGGGTCTGGTTCTCTAAAGACATTTGGGCACAAATAAAGCAGAAAAAATAAAAGCAAATCTTAATATTTTACTGATTGATGTCATGGTTAGCGCAACATTTCTAGCGACAACTGGGACTTTATCTTTTTACGGGAAATTTCTAGCCAAAACACCATTGCAGATAAGTGTTTTTACTCAACTTTTAGTTGCTTTTTTTGTTAATTGATGTTGCAACTTTGACCATTTATTCTCATAAATCGTTTACAACCAGAACATGATGCTGACTACAATCAGTCATCTTTGGCTAAAAACAAAAATAAAAATTAAAAATTAATTATTGATGATGGATAACGAAATCAAAAAATACCGCATGGTTTGCACCCTAACCTTTGGCGATATTTATGGGCAAATTATTGTTTGGCTGATTGTCATCTTTCTGAGTCTTGCGACCACCCTTGCCCTTTGGAGTGCAACCCGGCAAGTTTATGCCCTGGCCACCGTTGCCCTTGTTGTTGTCTTATCTTTGCCCTTTCTCTTATTTGCCTTTGTGACAACGTTACTCAATCACATTGAATTCGTGCCCATGGGCGAATCCGAATCTTCTAAAACCTTCCCAAGCCGTCGTACGCCCCCTTCCTCTACTAATCCGGCAACGGCAAGCTAGGGATGAATTACGGAAGTGATGGCCCAGCCAGAGATAACAGTTAAATAGCCCCATAAAACAGGGGCGCTAGCGGTTGCACTAGAGAAATCTGGAAAAATTTTGAGGACTTTCTGGGGCCGCTTAATGGATTGACGGTGCAGAGTCTAGGGAGATCACCGGGGCGCTACTGAAGCGTTTACTTAGGCGTAATTGATTACCGGCGGCGTTCCAGTGAATTTGGTCGAAAATTTGATAGAGCAAACAGAGGCCACGACCACATTCATCTTCTTCAGGGGGGAGGAGATCATCATTTAATTGACAACATTGAGCCTGACGGTCAAAGCCTTGACCCTCATCGGTAATAATCCATGAGCATTGTTCTGCCCCCATGTAGAAATGAACAATGACTTTTTTGCTGGGATCTAGTCGATTACCATGTTTGGCCGCATTAATCAGTGCTTCCTGGAGACCGAGTTGAACTTCGTAGCGCCAGTCACTGGGGATACGGTCTAGGAGAAGGTCGAGAATCGGGACTAAGTAGAGGGTAGAGGCAAAACTGAGGGTCGTCCAATGGGATTTTAGCGGCGGCAATGAAATCGCGATCACAGTTAATGCTCCTTTGGGGATGTGCGCAGGGATGAATGGGGAAAACTGGGCTCAGTGGGGTAGCTTATGGCATAAACCCAAAAAGTAGTGGTCACAACATAGTTTGTTTGCCTGTAGGGAATCCCGAACGATCTTGTCGTGGTTTCTGCCTTGTATTATACAAAAAATTTTAGGTTTCCACGAAATTCAAGAGAACGGCGCATTCGACATGGGGCGTTTGGGGAAAGAAGTCGGCGGGCTGCACCCACTGGATTTGGTACTGTTGGGTGGCACAAAGGTGTTTGAGGTCGCGGGCGAGGGTTGCAGGATTACAACTGATATAAACAATTTGCTTGGGTTTGCTGTGAAGGAGAGCATCGAGCACTTGGCGATCGCAGCCTTTACGGGGAGGATCAAGGAGCACGATATCAGCGGTGACATCCAGACTAGGTAGAATTGACTCCACGGTGCCAGCGTGGAATTCCACATTATGGATATCGTTGTGGTGGGCATTTTCCCAGGCCTGTTGGATAGAGCTCGCTTGAACTTCGATGCCGATCGCCTGCTGGACTTTTTTCGCTAGGGGCAAGGTGAAGGTTCCCACACCACAGTAGGCATCGACGAGGATTTCTTCGCCCGTAAAGGTGAGCTGTTGAGTAATTGCCGCGAGGAGGGCTTCGGCGGCGCTGGTGTTGACTTGGAAAAAAGTTTCGGGCCGGAGCTTGAGGGTTAGCCCCGCAAAGATTTCTTCGAGGTAGGGACGACCGGCGATCGCCTTTGTGGTATCACCCCAGATGAGGTTGCCTTTTTTCGGATTTTCGTTCAAACAAACTCCCACGAGGCCGGGATATTCTTCGAGCCAGGTTTCAGCTTGAGTTTCTAGGTTCACCAGATCAGCACTGGTTGAGATCAAAGTAAGCAGCATTTCCCCGGTGCGCTGGCCAATGCGGAGGGCGAGGTGGCGTAATTTGCCCTGGTGTTTCGTTTCGTTGTAGATCGACCAGCCTTGGTTTTGGATGTCAATTTTGATATTTTCCAAGAGGGGATTGAGGCGCGAATCCTGTACTGGGCATTGGTTGAGGTTGATCAGTTGGTGGCTTCCTTTGCGGTAATACCCGGCTTGCACATTGCCCATGCTGCTGGAACGACCCAGGGGATAGGTGGCCTTATTGCGATAACTCAATGGCCCATCACCACTCAGGATTGGCTGAATGTCGAGATCCTGGAAACCACCGATGCGCTGGAGGGCCTGTTGAATTTCGTTGGTTTTGACCTGTTGTTGTAGAGAATCTTCTACCTGGAGCCACTGACAACCGCCGCATTTGTCCGCCACGATGCAGGGGGGACGCCGCCGCTCTGGGGCTGGTTCTAAAACTTTTTGCAGTTGACCGATGGCATATTGGCGCTTGAGACGGACGATCCGCACCTGGAGGCGATCGCCTGGCACCGTATCCGGCACAAACACAACTTGATCCCCATGGCGACCGACCCCAGCCCCCTGGCTATTAAGGTCATGGATGGAGAGTTCAATTAGATCGCCTTGGTGCATGGTGCTAAGTTCGCTTTCAAAGTGCCTTCACACTTTAGCCTTTCTTGTGGTCAATCTTGCAGTTTTTCCCTAGAGGGTCGAGAAATAAGCCTGGGCTTCGCTTGGGTTTGGCACCATGGTGCGATCGCCCACTTGCCAATCGACGGGACAAACTTCATTGTGATTAGTCTGGACGTGCTGAATCGCTTGGAGTACCCGCAGGGTTTCGTCAAGGCTGCGGCCAAAGGAAAAATTATTCACGGTGATGTGTTGGATCATTCCTTCCGGGTCGATGATAAAAAGTCCTCGCAGGGCGATCCCCGCTTCCGGTTCGAGGACGCCATAGGCCGTGCTAATGGTTTTGTTTAAATCAGACACCAGAGGAAAGGCTAAATCGCCCACGCCACCCATTTTGCGGTCTGTTTGAATCCAGGCGAGGTGCGCAAATTCACTATCTACGGAAACGCCCAATACTTCTGTATTGAGTTTTTGAAATTCCCCGTGGCGATCACTAAAGGCTCCTACTTCTGTTGGACAGACAAAAGTGAAATCGAGCGGGTAGAAAAACAACACCACATATTGCCCCCGATAGTCGGACAACTTAATGGTTTTGAACTCTTGATCAATGACGGCGGTAGCGGTAAAGTCCGGTGCCAATTGTCCCACTTGTGCGGCCATGGTTATCGTGTTCCAACGCAAAATCTTTTCCCAAGGTATCACACCGCTATTTTGCGTCCCGAAAACTAGTGACAATGGATTACAAAACGCCCTGGGCCTTGAGGGTTTGCACCACTGACCAGGCTTTGAAGAGTTTCCCCTGGAGGAGCGCCGCCACCCCGGCGATCGCCTGAATTTCTGGAATATCTCCTAGCTTGTCTAAAACTGGTGTAATGGCCAATTCCGCCTGTCTGGGTTCCCAACGGTACAGATGGACGAAAGCGATGTAGGCATTCACCCAGGGATCGTCTGGGGTCAGTTGCTGCAGTTGAGTCAGGGTCTCAATGGTGGCCTGAGATTCCTCTTGGAGAGCATGGGCAAGGGTTTTAGCCCAGTACCAATCCCGTAGTTGGGGGCGGTTGGTTGCGTTGGCTAGCGTTTGTGTGAGGCGATAGGCAAGACTATCTTCTACTTGCTGTAAATAATCCTGCACCGGATCATATTGATTTAATCGCTCCACGTGGGCAAATAATGGCTCTAACCCCGCAATGCCTTCACCAAGTTGGGGGGCAATTTCCCGAAGTTGGGTTAACCAATCTAAGGCCACTAATTGCGTTGGCGTTAAGGCTTCACCGGTGGCCGGCAAAATTTCTACAGTGACCGTCGGTTGCTCCAATGGGCGAGCTTCCCCAGTAGCCGGATCGAGATACTGAACCGCCAAAGTGTAAAGGCCCGTTGGTAAATCTGCTGGCGGTAAAGTGGCGGTACGTTCAATAATTTCGAGGCGATCGCCTTTGTTCTCTGCATCCTCCCGTAGCATCCCGAAGGCCAACTGGTGATCCTGGATCCAAAACTGTTCGCCGTTTGACCAGGTGAGTAACGCCATACCCTTGGTTAAATCCTGCCGATTTCCCGACCAAGTGTAGGTAATCGGAAGAGGTTGACCGGCGATCGCCTCTGATGCGACGGCCACATTTTGTAATGCCACAGGACTTTGAGTGGTATCAGCGGCTTCGACAGAGACCAAAGGTTGGCGACGGTGATAGAGCTTTAACTGATCTTGATCCGGCAGCGGCCAACTCCCCTGGAGCAGAAACTCAGGATCAGTATCTAAACTCGCCGCGAGGGCCAACTGATCCGCGTTGCGGTGGGGGTCCTCTCCTGTTTTCGCGAGGAACCAATCAAAGGACTCTTTGTCTTGAGCCAACTGTTCTGGAGTACTCCCTAAATTCCGCCCATACACCTGAAAATCCCGTAGAGCACCATAGTAATTAAGCGTGTGATTATTAGCGATCGCCACCCCAGGGATCACCCCCAAGTTACTTCTTAAATCTGGAGTTTCCTGAATAATTTCCTGGATAATTTCTGGGTGGGGATAGGTCTGCCGATCCGGATAATTAGGATCTGGCACCAGTCCCGCAATGACTGGCAAAGGAAACAATTGGATCAGCCAAAAGATTGCAGCTAAACCCACGGTTCCCCAACGCACTGGTTGCCATTTACCGCGCCACTGGGTCAGGCCATACCCCAAGAAAACCGCCACAATTGGCAGATAGGGCATGATATAGCGGCCATCTTTGTTGTACATCGCTGATAGCAGCAAATAAGCACCACCAAAATAAATCCCTAACCAACACAAACTTTGTCTTGCAGGAAGTTGATATTTAGCGTTTTGGGTAGGAAAACGACGTAGTAAGTGCAACGCAATACCAACAAGGGGCACCAGCAACAGAATCCAGGCGATTGCCTGGGGTAAATCCAACCAATAGTAAACCCATGCCCCCAAGGTATTTAGTGGAGGATCTCCTTCCCTCGCTGCCGATGCGACGTTGGCGCGCTCATAGGTACTGAATAAGTAGATAAAATTTGTGCGATACCAAATTCCCCAGATCGGAAGGGAGAGCAGCAGACCGCAGAGAAGTTGTAGAACCCTTGCCCATTGCTTCTGCCAGAGTTGAGCGGCCAAGGAAAATCCTGTCGGCACAAACAAAAAAAAGAGAGCGGTTTGTTTTGTCATCAGGGCACACCCAGCACTGATCCCAAACCCTATTACCCAGAGCCATTGGGCGCGACGGGTTTGCGCAAAATACCAGTAGGTTAAACAACAAAATGCCAATGGCGTGATAGCAGCAAGGGGAAAATCCGTCACATAGTAGAGTCGAGGAAACGTCAAGCGGGGCATTAAAAGGGCGATCGCCGCACTCCACAAACCCACCGAACGATTAAATAATCGCTGGCCAATGCCGTAAACCACCAGCATTAGAACACCGCTAAATACCAGATTCATCAGCAGAGCTTGATCATTTCCCGGCCCAAAAATGAGTTGAAATGGCGCCGCAATAAAATGGGTGAAGGGAGGAATCTTATTGGATAAGCGCCAAAAATTCTCCCAGCCGGGGAATTGGCGAAATGCGGCAACGTAGTCCAAACTCTCCGTGAGATAGTCGGCATGATCCCAAGAAGGTACACTTTGATCGAGCCATAACCACAGGCGATCGCCGAGATTAATTCCCAGCCACAACCCCAATAAAAGTAACCCAGTCTTCCAAGGCGCTCTGGGTGATTTTGCGACCTGATCCTGCAATGTTAAAACTCCCCTGATGGATTTAGCCTAGCTGCAATGTATCGGAAAAAATCCCTCAAGGTAAAGCTTCTCTTTATCTTTGCCATAGACAAAAATAATTTCTCAAATCACCACACCTTGCTTGACCCTTGGGGCACTAGGATAAAATAATCCCCAAGCAAATCATCACCACCACAAACCCATGCCCTTTGATATTCCCGTTGAAACCCTCCTGATTGCCACCCTTTACCTCAGCCTCAGCGTGACCTACCTGCTCGTTTTACCTGCTGGTCTCTATTTTTATCTCAATAACCGTTGGTATGTCGCCAGTTCCATCGAGCGACTTGTGATGTATTTCTTCGTTTTCTTTTTGTTTCCTGGGATGCTACTCCTAAGCCCTTTCCTGAATTTCCGCCCCCGTCGTCGCGAAGTCTAAGGCTTTGCCGAATGAATTCTCCCATCCTTGCCAACTTCTCCCCCTAAAACCATGCGACGCATTGATATCTTGGCCATCAGTTTCGGTATTTTCATCGTGGGTGGGCTACTCTATGGTGGCCTCAAAGTTGCGGGCCTCGAAAGTTTAGATGCGGGGATCTGGTCCCAGGCATTGCTGGTAATTGTGGTGTTTGTCTGGGTGGGAACCTATCTGTTTCGGGTAGGAACCCGCAATATGACCTTTCATCAACAGCGGCGAGATTACGAAGAAGCAGCCCTGCAGCGGCGCTTAGATGAGATGAGCCCAGAAGAATTAGCCCAACTCCAGGCAGAACTCGAAGCAACGGAAGATCAAACTTCGCCAAAAAAGTAACGGTAATCTTTACCGAAGGGGGAGTTGGGGACGTACAATAACCCCTTGTGTGTTTTTATCGAACAAAATCATGACCTCTGTTTCTGAACGTTTCCGATCCCTCAAGCAGGCGGGCCAATGTGCGCTGATTCCCTTCATTACAGCGGGTGACCCAGATTTAGAAACGACAGAACACGCCCTCAAAATTTTAGACGCAGCTGGGGCCGATTTTATTGAACTCGGCGTCCCCTATTCTGATCCCCTCGCCGATGGGCCGACAATCCAAGCGGCAGCAACTAGAGCCTTGAGTCGAGGCGTCACCCTTGAGCAAGTTTTAGCGATCGTGCAACGAGTCCATGGGCAATTAACAGCGCCGATTATTTTATTCACCTATTACAATCCGATTTTTTATCGGGGCATTGATGCTTTTATGGCCCAAGTGGCAGCGGCGGGAGTCAAAGGTTTGGTGATCCCGGATCTGCCCCTAGAGGAATCCCAGATGGTGCTGGATGCAGCAACGAGCCATGGTCTTGATTTGATTTTATTGGTCGCGCCCACCAGTCCCACGGCGCGAATTGAGGCGATCGCCAAAGCCTCCCAGGGTTTCATTTACCTCGTGAGTGTGACGGGGGTCACGGGGGCGAGAACCTCTGTGGCCAGCCGTGTCGGGGAACTGTTGCCGAAGTTACGTCAGGTGACCGATAAACCCATCGGAGTTGGTTTCGGGGTTTCGGATCCAGCTCAAGCGAAACAGCTAAAAGAATGGGGCGCGGATGGCGTCATCGTCGGCAGTGCGGTGGTCAAACGCCTCGCAACTGGAACGCCCGCCGAAGGTTTAGCGGCAGTCAAAGAATTTTGTGAGTCCCTCAAGGAGGCGATCGCCTAACGATGGGCCTGTCGTAGATCGAGAAAATGAAAGATCATTCGGGGTCAGTGATGTCTAAGGCCCCCCGAATAATCACCACTGTGCGGTTTGTCCCCTTGGCGATCGCCTCAGGGATATTCCCATGGAGCGCCTTTTGGAATAAGCTTTCTCGGCTGGCTCCCAGAATGACCAGATCGTAGGTTTCTTCTTTGATTAAGCGGATTAAACTGTCAGCAATGTGGGACGAGCGAATAGGTAGGGGAATAATGGGGATTTCGACCAGGGGATCCAGGCCTCGCTTGGCCTGGACGAGCAGCGGAAAATGTTGGGGGCGTTGTTGGGGTTGATAGACCTGACAGAGGCAAATTTGGGACGGCAGGGAATAGCGCACCACCTCTGGGGACAGGTGCAACAGTGCCGGGATGAATTCCTGGGCGCGTTCGGCGTTGGGGCCACCCGCAATGGGAACGAGGGCGCGGATCTTGCCTGGTTGAGCCTTAAATTGGAGGGGATGGGCGTGGCTCGTTTTCACCAAAATCACATCGCAGGGCACTTTTTTCACGAGATATTCCATTACACTCCCGAAGAGTTGCCCCCCTGGGTGGCGATCGCCTTGCCAACCCAAGATTAACCCCTGATCCTTGTTCGAAATTTCCTGGAGAATGGCCCCGGCCACATCGTAGGCGAGGATCACCTGGGTGTGGATTGAGATCCCTAATGTCTCCCCAAGGCGTTCGAGTTTTTCCATCAGATGCCGTTCTGGATAGGTGTTCATGTGGGCATCGGTGAGGGGATAGGTTGCTGCCACCTGCACCACATTGAGGCAATAGACCATGGCATTTTTTTCCTTGGCAATGGCCGCCGCAAAGGTGATGAGGGCTTCGGCGGTATTGGGATTGGCGATCGCCACCCAGAGTTTGCGCTTGTAATTGTCGCTGGTGTGGGTTTGATAAACGCAATAGGACGGCGTGCGCTGTACCGCATGGTGACTTTTCCCAAGGAGTTCCTGGGCTTCGGCGCGAATAATATCTGACCGGGTGATAATGCCCTGGAGCTGATCATTATCGACGACAGGTAGGCGGGAAATTTGATAACGATTGAGCAGGTACAACACATCACTAAGGGAAGCCCGGGGAGAGACCGTAATCACCTTGCGTTGCATCACCTGGGCCACCGTTAAATTCTTTCCCTGGGCCGCCATTTGGGCCAGATCCCCTTGGGTGACAATGCCGACGAGCTTGCCTTGTTTTAAAACCGGAAAACCCCGGTGGGGCGATTCAGACAGGATGGGGACTAAATCCTTTAAGTTGAGGTGGCTTTCCAGGGTTTCTACTTCCGGTTGCATCACCTGAGCGGCGGTGAGATCCGTTAACACCTGGGGATTTTTTTCCTCCTCTAGGTGAATGCCGCTGGCCTCCAGGAGATATTCGTAGATCGAACCTTTAAAAATGCTTTCGGCTACGATGAGCGCTGTCACCGAAGCCAGCATTAAGGGGAGGACTAAATTAAAATCCGTGGTCAGCTCAAAGACAATTACAATCGCGGTCACTGGCACCCGCGCCACCCCTGTAAAAAAAGCCCCCATCCCCGCAAGGGCGTAGGTATATTGGGTCGCCTCTGGCACAAAGATCTCGGCACAGGTGCCCACCAAATAACCGAGGGCTGTGCCTAAAACGAGGGTCGGTGCAAATAGTCCCCCCGGTGCGCCGGAGCCATAGGCAATCAAGCTTAGGAAAAAATGGGCGACAAAGGCGATCGCAATTACCTGCCAGCCCGCATCCCCCGTGAGCAAAAAATCCCGTAGCCCCGCATTGTCCCGGAAAAAAGGCGGCAAAAACGCG